>JADGAB010000023.1 GCA_015232245.1 Magnetococcales bacterium
AAGCAATTCCCGCGCGCGCCCAGCAGGCCGCGAAGCGGCGCCTTTTCAGCCGTGCGTCCCGCATTGCCGCCGGGTCTAAAAATCAACATCCCGAAACGGTTGCGGTTTCAAGCGCGTCAAAGTCAAAGTCAAAAGCAACGTCAAAGGCAAAACCCTGGGGGAAGAATCCCCCAGACCCCCGCTTTTTTTTCACAAGTTATAATGCGACCGTGCGTTCGGCAAACAACGCCGCCCGGGAAGCCCGACTGGTGAATACCACCCGGGCCATGCCACGGGTCTGGGCAAGATCCCGCAAACAGGCCGCCAAGGCAACCTCTCCGGCATCGGACAACATGCTCCCCGGCTCATCCAGCAACAACAACTCCGGTGCCGCCGCCAGGGTCGCCGCCAGCCCCACCCGATACCTCTGCCCAGCGGACAATCCATGCCACTCCCGATCCAGCCACTCCGACGCCACCCCGGCGCAAGCAAGGGCTTCCTCCAATCGCTCCGCCAGCGCCTCCCCCCGCAATCCCTGGGAAAACGGCGTCAACCTCACCTCCTCACGGGGCGTGACACATAAAAAACGCAACTCCGGTATCCGGAAAACCATGCCGATTCCCCCGGCCCGCCCCCGCCACAACACCTCACCAGACTCCGGCACCACCAGACCCGCCATGATCCGCGCCAGCCGACTCTTGCCCACCCCCTCCCCGGCCAGAATCGCCACAGCTTCTCCTGATGCGATCTCCAGCTCCACCCGTACGCGAGCCGTGACCGCCACCCCACGCAGCCGCATCAGGGGAGCGGTCATCCCCCCCTCCCCTCCCCGCTCCGCCTCTCCAGCCGCTCTACCAGCTCCAGAAGCTCCCTGGCCCGATAGGGCTTGGTGAGAAAGTCATCCATTCCGGCGGACAGACAACGCTCCATCTCCTCCTGCAACGCCCCGGCGCTCACCCCCAGAATCGGCACCCGGGCCACGACAGACCCCAGCATGCCATCCCGGATTCGCCGCGTGGCCACGATCCCATCCATCCGGGGCATCTGGACATCCATCAACACCATGTCCACCACATGCTCCCGCAGCATATCCAGGGCGGTGCCGCCGTCTTCGGCCTGCAGGATCGAATGACCCGCCCGACCCAGAATGTGTGCCGCCAGAGTCCGGTTGTCCTCCCCGTCGTCCACCACCAGAATGCGCAGGGAACGTCCCGCCTCCCCCTCTGGAATCACCGGCGCATCCCCGGGCAGCGCCACCCGATCCTCCGCGTGACACCCCATGAAACCGGCCAGAAAATGAAACGCGCTCCCCTGATCCGCCCCCGGACTCTCCATCCACATGCGACCGTGCATCAACTCCACCAACTGCCGGGAAATGGTCAATCCCAGCCCCACCCCGCCAAACTGCCGGGTCGTGGAGAGATCCGCCTGACTGAACCGGTCAAAAATGATCTCCTGCTTTTCCCGAGGAACACCCACCCCGGTATCACTCACCGTGAAGTGCAAGCGGATCGGTAAAGCCTCGTCCAACGCCTCCCCCGCCGCCAGTCGTACCCGCACCCGGGCCTCACCCGTCGGCGTGAACTTGATGGCATTGCCCACCAGATTCAGCAGGATCTGTCGCAACCGCAACGCATCCCCCCGCAGACAGCGGGGCACTTCCGGATCGATCCGGTAGTGCAGTTCGATCCCCTTGGCCCGGGCCGGAGCCGTCAGAATCTCGCACACCATGGCCACGACGTCCCAGGGATTGAAAGGCGCGTACTCCAGCTTCAAGGCCCCGGCCTCGACCTTGGAAAAATCGAGAATGTCGTTGAGCAGCGCCAGCAGCGAATGACTGGAACGCAGAATGATCTCCACATACTGCCGCTGCTCCCGGTGCAACTCCGTGGCCGCCAGCAGATCGGCCATGCCGATCACCCCGTTCATGGGACTGCGAATCTCATGGCTCATCACCGCCAGAAAAGCGCTCTTGGCCTGATTGGCCGCCTCGGCGGCTTTTTTCGCCCGATCCAGCTCGGCCAGTTGCTTCTGTTCGGTGATGTCCCGGGCGCTGCCCAGCGCGCCGATCACCCGACCTTTCCGGTCCCGGAGCAAAGACGCGGAAATGAATACCGGAAAATCCGTGCCATCCTTGCGACACCCCACAATCTCGCCGACAAACTTGCCGGTTTGCTGAATCGTGGCAAACACCCGCTCCGCGTCCATGGGATCCACGCACAGCAGAGCCGTGGGTTGACCACGCACCTCGGTGGAGGCATAGCCGAAAATCTTTTCCGCCGCAGGATTGAAGACCACAATCCGTTGATCCGGATCCACCGAAATGATCATATCCAGGGCGCAGTCCACCAGACTGGCCACATACTCTTCCTGTCGCTGCAACCGGACATGGGATTCCCGGATGTCCCGACGCATCACATCCATGGCCGCAGCCAGGCGACCCATCTCATCCTCGCCAGGCAGCTCGATGACCGATTCCAGATCCCCCTGCCCCAACGCCTTGGCGTGCCGGTCCAGACGGCGTACCGGATCCGTGACGATCTTTTTCAACAACAAAGCCAAAGACAATCCCAACAGGACGAAAATGCCCAAAAACACCATCAACCATCCCTGCATCCTGGCAGAGGCGGCCTGGTCCGCATAACGGGTCAACAGACCGATCTCCACCACGCCGATGGGTTCGGTATCGTCAGGCTCCACCAGAACATCCACATGAAACAGCCGCACCGCCCCCTGATCCAGCGGAGACTGCACATAGGCGTCCGGAGCCTGGGCCACCACCCGGCCATTGGCGTCCAGAATGCGCACAAAGCCCACATCGTATTGGGTGCGGGTCAGACGCTTGACGTAACTGCTCAAAACCGTATCATCCAGAGTCAGCAAAGGCTCGATGGAAAAAATCGCCGCCGCCTCCGACAACGAATCCCCCTGACTCCGGATCCGCTCCTCCAAAGCCCTCTGTTCGGCCACAATGGCGTTCCAACCCAACAACAATGTCGGAATGGCCAACAACACCAGCGTCGAACCGATCAGCTTCACATCCAGACGCAAACGCTGCCAAATCCGCGCAAAAACCATTGCCTGATGCCCTCTTTGGAATCCCGCAAGCCAAAAGCAACCCATTCCAGACACTTGCACCCCACTATGACACGCCAGACCCGGACAAAACAAGCATGGCGATAAACGTTCCCTTTTCAAACGGACGAAAATGATGTAATTAACATAACTTACCCAAATTCAGAAATCTGCGTGCGCCGGATACCAGATCCAACCCCGAAAAAAGCACGTCAGACATTCGAAAGCATTGGGGACGCATTCCAAACAAATTCACATAATCTATGGACAACCGGTAACTTCAAGGAGAGCGAAATCATGAGTGGAAAAGTGGCATTGGTGACGGGTGGTGCTGGCGGCATTGGTTCGGAGATCTGCAGAACCTTGGGCAAGGAAGGATATCGCGTCGTCACCACCTGCGCCCCGGTGTTCGAATGTCCCAATCTGGATGCCTGGAAACAGGCCATGCGGGACGATGGATTGGACATCCCGGTCTACGAAACCGATGTGGCGGACTTCGAATCCTGCAAACAGGCCGTCGCAAAAATCGAAGCCGAAGTCGGTCCCGTCGATGTCCTGGTCAACTGCGCCGGCATCACCCGGGACAGCGTGTTGAAGAAAATGACTTCGGATCAATGGAATCAGGTGATCGGCGTCAATCTGGACAGCGTGTTCAACATGACCCGGCACGTCTTCCCCGGCATGCTGGATCGTGGCTTCGGTCGCGTCGTCAACATCGCCTCGGTCAATGGCCGCAAAGGCCAGTTCGGTCAGGCCAACTACTCCGCCGCCAAGGCCGGCATGCATGGCTTCACCATGGCCATCGCCCAGGAAGGCATCCGCAAGAATGTCACCTGCAATACCGTCAGCCCCGGCTACGTGGCCACCGAAATGGTCAAGAAAATCCGTGAGGATGTTCTCCAGACCATCATCGCCCAGATCCCCGCCGGTCGCCTCGCCGAACCCTGGGAAATCGCACGGGTGGTCTCCTTCCTGGCCTCGGAGAAGTCCGGCTTCATCACCGGCGCCAACATCGACATCAACGGCGGTCAGTTCATTCACTGATCCATCTTCAATCGCGGGCGACAACGAGAGGCAATATTTTTGTCATGGATGAGACACCGGTTCGCATCATCAAAAAGTACGCCAACCGACGCCTGTACGATACCGAGCAGTCGGCTTACATCACACTGGACGGGGTGCGGGATCTGGTCATGAACCGCATCCCCTTCCAGGTGGTGGATAATCGCACCGGAGCAGATCTCACACGGCTGATCCTGCTGCAGATCATCAGTGAACAGGAGGACAAGGGACGACCGGTTTTCGATTCGGACGCCCTCCAGTTGATCATCCGTTTCTATGGCGATACCCTCCAGGAGGCCCTGGGCGAATGGATGAAACAGAGCCTCGACGCCTTCATGGACCAGAAAACCTTCTTCCAGTCTGCTCCCGATCCCTTGAGCCTGATCACCGAAATGGGAAAACGCAATCTGGAAATGTGGCACTCACTCCAGGGGGGCATCTTCTCCCTCACCTTGGGCCAAAAATCGTCCCAAAAAGAGGACGAAGCTCCCTGAAACCCGGGGGTGACGGATTTTTTTTCGTCACCCCCAAAAAAATCTTTGACATAGCCCGCAGGTTCCCTTATGCTGCAACGCACCATTGTTGCATTGCAGCAATTCTGCAACGACATGTACTCAATCGATAAGGATCACACGACCATGGACAATAACAAAGTTGCCGAGCGCATGACGGAATTGACCAAGAAAATGATGGATTCCATCTCCGACCTGCAAAGAATCAATGACCGCACCGTGCAGGAGTTGACCAAACAGCAGCTCGAAGCCGCGGAAGGCTTCATCACGGCAGGCGCCAAGCAGCTCAAGGAACTGAGCTCTGCCAAGACCATCCAGGAAGCGGTCTCCACCCAGGCGGACATTGCCACCAATCTGGGCAAAATGATGGTGGACAATGCCAAACGGACCATGGAAGTCCTCACCCAGGGCCAGAATGAACTCAAGGACCTGATCGAGAAAAATATCACCAAACTGGTGGCAGAAGCCAAAGCCGGTCTGGAATAAAAGGATTTGTTCCACCGGAGTCGGGGCGACCTTTTGTGTCCGACACGAGGTGGGTAAACGGCCCCGCTGTAACGGCGCAGGGACGCGCCGTCCAATTTTCGTCCGGCATTCGCTTGTGACGATGCTGAAAGTAATCGGATTTATCAAAATCGCGATTTAAGTCCTGACAAACACCATCCGGTCAAGTCCTTTTTTGGTAAACCCCCTTCAAGGAGTTCTCGTATGGACAACAATCCGTTTTCCGCTGATTGGATGACCGGGTGGAGCAGCCTGCAAAAGAAAATGTGGGAAGATTGGTCGGATGTCACCCAAAGCTCCTGGACCAATGCCTGGCAGACCCAAAGCCCCATGAATTTCTTTCGTGACGGCATGAGCAACTGGCCAAACATGTTCAATATGCCCACCCAAACCCCCGAAGTGATGGCCATGCGTCATGCCATGGGCTCCATGGAAGAGTTCATGCGCATGGGACGGGAGGTGTTCAAACTCTTCCAGGGAGTTTCGGACGCAGGCAACATCTCCACAGAATGGACATCCCAACTGGACAAGGCCATTCAACAGGCCAAATCCATGTTCGGTCAGAGTGGTGGCGAATCCATGTTCGGCGCCATGAACTCCATGGGCAAAATGGATGAAATGAGTCTCTTCTGGAGTCGTCCCATGAAAGCGTGGAGCGACTTCATGACCACCAATCCGGCCATGTCCAACGACACCATGCGCTCCCTGCTGGCCGGTGGTCAGACCACGGAAGAGGCCATGATGCGTCTGCTGTCGGTCCCAGGCCTGGGATACAGCCGCGAAAAACAGGAGAAGGTCCAGGAAGGCATGCGCCTGAGCCTGGAGTTTCGCAAGTCCTACGAAGAATTTCAAAAACTGATGGCCCAGACCTCCCAGAAGGCCCTGGATCTGTTGCATCGCAAGCTGCTGGAGATGGGTGCCGAAGGCAAATCCATGCAGACCATGCGGGATCTGTATGTGCTGTGGGTGGACTGCAACGAAGAAGCCAATGCCGCGACTGTGGCAGGAAAGGAGTACAACGAAGTCAATGCCCGCATGACCAATGCCCTGATGCGGGTGCGGCGCAATATGGCAGAGATGATGGACAACTCTCTGGCTGCCGTGAACATGCCAAACCGGAAAGAGCTGGACAGCGCCCATCGGCAGATCGCCACCCTGCGCCGTCGCATCAGCGCCATGGAAGAGTCCTTGCGGGAGCTGAGCAGCAAGGATGCCTCGGCGGAAATCAATACCCTGCGGGATGACATGGAAAAGCTGGGAGTCCGTCGTCTGCGCGAGGAGCTGGCCGAATTGAAACGGCTGGTGGAGGAGTCCGTGCAGGCTGCGCCGGTTGAAGCCGGACATGAAGGAACGGAAAAAACGGCCATCAAGAAGACGGTTCGCATCGGTGCAGCCAAGCCGACGACAACCGCCCAGAAAGGAGAATAATCCATGTTTCCGTTTGCCATCAATCCTGAAAAGGCGGTGGAGGAGTTGGCGCGCTTCAACAAGAAGCTGGCCGCCGGAGTCAAGACCTTCACCGAGGTGGGCCAGATCGAATCCGGCATCAGCCCCAAGGAAGCAGTCTTCCGTGAAGACAAGATGACCTTGTACCACTACACCCCCAGAGTGGAAAATCCCCATCGGGTGCCGGTGCTGGTGGTCTATGCCCTGGTGAACCGTCCCTACATGGCCGATCTGCAAGAGGATCGCTCCATGATCCGCGGCCTGCTGGACGAAGGCATCGATGTCTATCTGATCGACTGGGGCTATCCCGATGCCTCTGACCGGTATCTCACCCTCGATGATTACATCAACGGCTACATCCGTCGCTGCGTGGATTTCATCCGCGACCGCCACGACATCTATCGGGTCAACGTGCTTGGCATCTGTCAGGGGGGTGCCTTCAGCCTCTGCTTCAGCGCCCTGCATCCGGATCGGGTCCGCAATCTGGTCACCATGGTCACTCCGGTGGACTTCCATACCCCGGATAACCTCCTGAGTACCTGGATCCGCGATGTGGATGTGGATCTGCTCGTGGATACCCTCGGCAATGTGCCAGGGGATCTGCTGAACATTACCTTTTTGTCCATGAATCCCTATCGCCTGACAGGCCAGAAATATCTGGATATGGTGGATCTGCTGGATGACAAGGTGAAACTGAAAAATTTCCTGCGCATGGAGAAATGGATCTTCGACTCTCCGGATCAGGCCGGTGAAGCCTTCCGGCAGTTTGTGAAGGATTTCTTCCAGAAAAACGGATTGATCAAGGGCAATGTGAAGATCGGCGAACGGCGGGTGGATCTGGGCAATATCACCATGCCGGTGCTGAACGTATTCGCGACCAAGGATCATCTGGTGCCGCCGAATGCTTCCAAAGCTCTCAAGCAGTATGTGGGCAGTTCAGATTACCAGGAGGTGGCTTTCAATGGTGGCCACATTGGGGTGTATGTCAGCGGACGCTCTCAAAAAGAGATCCCGCCGACCATCGCCAACTGGTTGAAGGAACGGGGGTAACCCCGTTTAACGTCCGGTTCCGGTTTCATGCAAGGATGCATAACCGGAACCGGACGCCAATTTCTGCAGTATCAAACCCGCCTGAAAAGCTTGCCATCCTCATCTCTTCATAAAGTATTTCAAAAGCGTAATGGATAGGGAGTATCCTTGGGGGGGCCAGGAATAAGGCCCTTTGGACTTTAAACCGCTCCCATTTCGGGATGTTGACTTTTGGAAAGCTTGGCGTATCCTTCGCCCAAAGGCGCCGCCTGCGGCGGCATGTTGGGCGCGCAAGGGAATTGCTTCGCAATTCCCTTTTGAAAAGCGCGCCAAAGTCAAAAGCAAAGTCCCAAGGGCTTCGCCCCTGGACCCCACCAGGGGGATAATCCCCCTGGACCCCTATTAATACCACGCATCCGGAAATGGACGCGGTTAAAATTGGGTTAACGCCACGGCACCAGTCTTGACCACAGCGGCCTGGATCAACAGATTTTCCACCGAGGCATGGAACAAGTTCAAAAACGGTCCAGGATAGAAACCGATCCAGAAGACCAGCACGATCAGCGGCAGGAAAAGCACCACCTCCCGGGCGGACAGATCCTTCATGGCCCGCACTTCC
The DNA here is from genome assembly GCA_015232245.1 of Magnetococcales bacterium. Taxonomy (GTDB): domain Bacteria; phylum Pseudomonadota; class Magnetococcia; order Magnetococcales; family Magnetaquicoccaceae; genus Magnetaquiglobus. Next base: position 8,227 of record JADGAB010000023.1, read on the forward strand.
TCGTTGACGATCTGACCAAAGACCACCCGTTTGAACATCCACAACATATAGGCCGCGCCAAAAACCAAACCCGTGGCGGCAATGATGGCCACAGCCTTGTTGGCCAGAAAAGCGCCGAGGAGAATCAGGATCTCCCCCACAAAGCTGTTGGTTCCCGGCAGACCTGCCGAGGCCAACGTAAAGAGCATGAAGATCACCGCATAGACCGGCATCACATGGGCCACACCACCAAAGTGGGCGATCATGCGGGTATGCATGCGGTCATAGATGACACCCACCAGCAAAAAGAGAGCGCCGGAGACGATGCCATGATTGATCATCTGGAGAATGCCCCCTTCCAGACCCTGCTGATTCATGGCAAAGATGCCGATGGTGACAAACCCCATGTGGGAGACCGAGGAGTAGGCCACCAGTTTTTTCAGATCCTTCTGCATCAAAGCCACCAGCGCCGTATAGACCACGGCGATCAGGGAGAGGCCGAAGATGAACGGGATGAAGTAGCGGGAGGCATCCGGCAGAATGGGCAGGGAGAAGCGCAGGAATCCATACGCGCCCATTTTCAGCAGAATCCCGGCCAGAATGACCGAACCGGCGGTGGGGGCTTCCACGTGGGCGTCCGGCAGCCAGGTATGCACCGGCCACATGGGCACCTTGACGGCAAACGAGGCGAACAGGCCCAGGAAAAGCCAGACCTGGAAGGCAAACGACAGGGGCAGCTTCATCAGGTCAGGGATGGAGAAGGTATGGCCCGCGTAGCCCAGGGAGAGGATGGCGATGAGCATCAGCACCGAGCCGGCCAGGGTGTACAGGAAGAACTTCAAGGCCGCGTAGACCCGGTTGGGTCCGCCCCACACGCCGATGATCAGAAACATCGGAATGAGCATGGCTTCCCAGAGCACATAGAAGAGAATGAAGTCCAGGGCGCAGAAGACCCCGACCACAAAGCTCTCCAGAGCCAGAAAGGCCATGAAGTACTCCCGCACCCGGGTACGGATGGACTCCCAGGAGGCCAGCAGACAGATGGGGGTCAAAAAGGTGGTGAGGAGCACAAAAGGCAGGCTGATGCCATCCACCCCCATGCGATAGGCGATGCCGTACTCCGGCAGCCATTTGAGCTCTTCCAGAAACTGGAAGTTGGCGGTATGGGGATCGAAGCCGGTCAACAGGCGCAGGCTGATCAGGAAGGTCACCAGGGAGACCCCCAGACCGAACACCTTGGCCTGGGCATCGCTCCGGATGACCAGGAGAATGACCAGGGCTCCGACAAGCGGCAGGAATGTGACAAGACTCAGCATGGCGATGGATTCCTCCCGCTTAAATTTAAGCGTACACAGTGATCAGGACCAGCAGGCCGATCACCATGGCAAAGGCATAATGATAGACATAACCGGTCTGCATCTGTTTCAGGCCCTGGGCGACGCGGGCCACCAGGGCGGCGGTGCCGTTGACCCCATAGCCGTCGATGATGGTCGCATCTCCGGTCTGCCACAACCCGTAACCGATCTGGCGGGCCGGACGGACAAAGAGACGATCATAAAGCCGGTCGAAATACCAGGCATTGAGCAGAAACTGATAGGTGTTGCGCCAGTGAGCGGCCATGATTGCCGGCAAAGTGGGGGTTTTCACGTACAGGATCCAGGCCAGGGTGAGCCCGATGATGAACATGCCGAAGGGAGACCATTGCACCCAGGCGGCCACATGATGGGCATGGGCCAGGGCGTCATGGCCCTTGGCGATGAAGATGGCCTGTTTGAACCACCCCTCGTGGACCATGGACTGACCCAGGTAGCCACAGACCACCGAACCACCCGCCAGCACCAGCAGGGGCAGACGCATGGACCAGGGGGCCTCGTGGGCATGGTCATAGGCGTGCTTGGCGTGGGCGTCCTTGGGAGGCGCGCCATGGAAGGTCATGAAGACCAACCGGAACGAATAGAAGGTGGTCAGAATCGCCGCGGTCATGCCCATGAGCCAGGCAATCGTGCCGACAGTGGTATGGGCGGCGAAAGCGGACTCCAGGATGGCGTCCTTGGAGTAGAACCCGGCCAGGAAGGGAAAACCGGTCAAGGCCAGGGTGCCGATCATCATGACCGCGTAGGTCAGGGGGATTTTCTTGACCAGCCCACCCATGTGGCGCATGTCCTGTTCGTGGTGCATGGCGTGGATCACCGCGCCGGCGCCAAGAAAGAGCAGGGCCTTGAAGAAGGCGTGGGTGAAGAGGTGGAACATGGCCGCCGGATAGGCCGAGACCCCGGCGGCGAAGAACATGTAACCCAACTGGGAGCAGGTGGAGTAGGCGATCACCCGCTTGATGTCGTTTTGCACCAGCCCCACCGTGGCGGCGAACAGGGCCGTGGAGGCGCCGACGATGGTCACGACATTGAGGGCCAGTTGGGAGAGTTCAAACAGGGGAGAGGCGCGGCAGACCATGAAGACCCCGGCGGTCACCATGGTGGCGGCATGGATCAGGGCCGAGACCGGGGTCGGGCCTTCCATGGCGTCCGGCAGCCAGGTATGCAGTCCGAGTTGCGCGGATTTGCCCATGGCGCCGACAAAGAGCAGCAGACAGATCAGGGTCATGGTGGAGACCGCGCCCACCAGGGGGAATTGGACCGTGCCGGGATAGTGGCCGGCGGCGGCCATGCGGAACACCTCGGCATAATCCAGGGTGCCGAAGACCATGAAGATGGTGAAGATCCCCAGGGCAAAGCCGAAGTCTCCGACCCGGTTGACTAAGAAGGCCTTGATGGCGGCGTTGCAGGCCGACTCCTTGTTGAACCAGAAGCCGATGAGCAGATAGGAGGCCAGACCCACCCCTTCCCAGCCAAAGAAGAGCTGCAGGAAGTTGTCACCGGTGACCAGCATGAGCATGGCGAAGGTGAAGAAGGAGAGGTAGGAGAAGAAGCGGGAGTGATCCGGATCCTCTTCCATGTAGCCCACGGCATAGATGTGCACCAGGGTGGAGACCCCGTTGACCACCACCAGCATCACCACGGTGAGCCGGTCGAGCAGGATGCCGAAGGAGACCTTGAAGGTGCCGGAGACGATCCAGGAGAAAACCTGCTCCCGGACCGACGGGGCATCGCCTACCGCGATGGCCAGAAAGGCCTGGATGGAGAGCGCCAGCGCGCCCAGCATGCAGGCGATGGTGACCAGGCGACTCATGGCGTTGCCCAGAAAGCGCCGTCCCAGCAGGCCGGCGATCATGGAGCCGATGAGAGGCAGTAGGATAATCAGAAGGTTCTTGCTCATTGTCATCCCTATCCCGCTTTTGGTGGGGTCTGTCGCTTCTAGCCCTTCAGGGAGTCGATCTCTTCCACGTCGATGGTGGAACGGTTACGGAAAAAGGCGACCAGTATGGCCAGACCGATGGCAGCCTCGGCGGCGGCCACGGTCATGACGAAGAAGGTGAAGATCTGGCCCGACACATCGTGCAGATAGTGGGAGAAGGCCACGAAATTGATGTTCACCGCCAGAAGGATCAGCTCGATGCTCATCAGGATGATGATCATGTTGCGCCGGTTGAGAAAGATCCCGACAATGCCGATGGTGAACAGTATGGCGCCAAGAACGAGAAAATGATGCAGACTCATGGCAATCAGGCTCCCTGACCCGGTGCGACCTTGACCAATTCCACGGCATCCTCCCGCTTGCGGGCGATCTGATCCGCGATCACCTGACGTTTCACCCCTTTGCGTTTCCGGTGGGTGAGGACCACAGCGCCGATCAGGGCCACCAGAAGAATCATGGAGGCGATCTCGAAGGGCAGCAGGAATTTGGTGTAGAGTACCTGACCGATGGCCATGGTGTTGGAGACCTGGGCCGCAGCCTGGGCGTGGACCTGGTGGCCATCCACATGGATGCCCGACAGGATGAAGGCGAACTCCGCCAGCAGCACCAGACCCACAAAGATTCCCATGGGCAGATGCTGAATGGCTCCCTTGCGCAGATCCTCATAATCCACGTTGAGCATCATCACCACGAACAGAAAGAGCACCGCCACCGCGCCCATGTAGACGATCACCAGGAGCGCGGCGAGGAATTCCGCTTCCAGAAGCACGAAGAGTCCGGCGGTATTGAAAAAGGCCAGAATCAGAAACAACACCGAATGGACCTGATTCCGGCTGACGATCACACCGAGGGCCGCGCCCACGGTGATGGCCGAAAAAAAGTAGAACACGAGATCCGCTGCCATGATCCATGCGCTCCAGCTAACGATACTTGGCGTCTGCGGCGAGATTGGCGTCGATTTCTTGCTTCCAACGCTCGCCGTTGGCCAACAGTTTGGCCTTGTCATAAAAGAGATCTTCGCGCTTTTCGCCGTAGAACTCGAAATTCGGTCCCAGCACGATGGCATCCACCGGGCAGGCCTCCTGACAGAAACCACAGAAAATGCATTTGGTTTCGTCGATGCCGTAGACCCGGGTCAATCTTTTTTCCGCCACGCTCTCCGGGTCGATCTCGATATAGATCGCCTGGGACGGACAGACCGCCTCGCACAGTTTGCAGGCCACGCAACGTTCGTTGCCCGCCTCATCCCGGCGCAGGGCGTGTTCGCCGCGAAACCGGGGAGAAATGGGCGTCCGTTCCTCGGGATACTGGATGGTGATGTGCGGCTTGAACATGTGCCGCAGGGTGACGGCCATGCCCGAGGCCAGCTCCCGCAGGGCAAACGTGTCCGCCAATGCCTTGAAATTCAAACCCATCGCGCATCTCCCCTTTTAAGCCTTGCCAAACAGTAGCACACCCAGACCGGTGATGAAGATCCACGCCAGAGAGATGGGCAGAAAGACCTTCCAGCCCAGCCGCATCAGTTGGTCATACCGGTAACGGGGGAAGGTGGCCCGAATCCACAAAAAGACAAACAACAGCATCGACGCCTTCAGACCCAGCCAGATGATCCCCGGGATGAAGGAGAGAAACGGCACCGGCGGCAGCCACCCCCCCAGAAAGAGGATCGATCCCATGAACGACACCAGGATCATGTTGGCGTATTCGCCCATGAAGAACAGACCCGAGCTCATGGCGGAATATTCGGTGATGAACCCGGCCACCAGTTCGGCTTCCGCCTCGGGCAGGTCGAAGGGAGAACGATTGGTCTCCGCCACCACGGAGATGAAGTAGATGACGAACATGGGCAGCAGGGGGATGGCGAACCACATCCCCTTCTGGGCGTTGACCACATCGGTCAGGTTCAGGCTGCCCGAGAGCAGCACCACCGGAATCAGGGTGAAGCCCATGGAGACTTCATAAGAGACCATCTGGGCCGCCGAGCGGAGACCGCCGAGAAAACTGAAGCGGTTGTTGGAGCCCCAGCCCGCCATGATGATCCCGTAGACCCCCATGGAGGAGATGGCCAGAATATACAAAATACCGATGTTGATATCCGCCAGCACGATCCCCGGGGAGAAGGGAATCACCGCCCAGGCCACCAGGGCCGGCACCAGGGTCAGGGCCGGGGCCAGCAGAAAAATGGCCTTGTCCGCTTTTTCCGGCAGCAACAGCTCCTTGAACAGCAGCTTCACCGCATCGGCCAGAGGCTGCAGAATACCCCAGAAACCCACCCGGTTGGGACCGTAGCGCACCTGCATGAAGCCGATGATCTTCCGTTCCGCCAGGGTGATGTAGGTGACCATGAAAAGCACCGGGGCCAGCAGGATCACGATCTTGATCACGGTCCAGACCAGGGTCCAGAGGGTGATCCCAAGGAATCCTTCCCCGAGGCCATGGATGGTTACCAGAAGTTCTTTAAGATAATCAGGCATATCGTCCCCGATCCGCGCTTAATAATGAATTTGCGCCTTTGTACCGCTTCTCCATCCGGAACGCCTGCCAGCTGATCGCTTGGCCGCGTTCCGGCAATCCATCTGTTTTGTTCAACCCGGCAGAGCCACCAGACTCACTCTGGGGTAGCCGCCGGAGTAGTCGCACAACTGCCGCAAGGCGTTCTCCCCGCGACCGAAATCGCCGCTCACCACGCCTCTGGGGATCCGGCTGTCCAGATCGGCGCGGAGTTCCACCCGCTTTTCTCCCTGGAGCACCCGTACCAACCCGTCCTGGACAATCGCCAGTCCGGTGGCGTCGTCCGGATGGATGCGCAGTCGTCCATCCCGGGCCAGCTTGCCCATCACCCTGGAACGCCAGGTCACCGGATCATCCCGGTACAGGCAAGACTCCAGCAGCAGATGGATCCCATCCTCGGCGGCATGAATCGCCACGGATACCGGCAATCCCTTGGTCACCGGGCTGTGATCGCAGGCTTGCGCGGTCTCCCCCGGTCCAAGCCTGGAGAAATCATAGCGGTGATCGCTGGCGGCCATGCGCTTGCGCAGGGCTTCCAGATCGTTGTAACCCAGAGGCGCGGAAAAACGGTCGCTCAAAGCCCGCAACACCCGCCAATCCTCTTTGGCCTCCAGAGGTCCGTTGACCGCCCGGCTGCTCTGCTGCACCCGACCTTCGCAGTTGGTCAGGGTCATGGATTTCTCGCCAGGAGCCAGACCCGGCAGCACCACTTCGGCCCGTTGCGAGGCATCGCAGGCATAGGCCCCCAGATGAATGACCCGAACCTTTTCCATGGCCCTTCTGGCCAGATCCCGATCCAGGGCATCCTCCAGAGGATCGGCGCCGAGCAGGAACAATACCTTGATCCGACCCGCCGCCGCCGCTTCGAGAATTTCCGCTCCATTCATGCCGACCCAATCGAGACGGGCATAGCCCGGTCCCCGATGCGGCACCACACCCATATCCTGGGCAGAGGCCGCGTTGCCCCGGGAAGCCACCCGATTGAAGCCGTTCCAGTGCGCGCCGATGGCCCCCACCTTGTCCAGCAGGGCCACGCTCAAACGCCGCAAAAGCTCCGCCTCCGGATGGCCAATGGCATGCTCACCCAACAGGATCACCGGTTTTTTGGCGCCCTTCAACAGCTCCGCCACCGCAGCGGCGTCTCCGCTCCCCTCTCCGTCCAGGGCGCGCAGCACCTGGTTGAGCAGTTCCACCTCGTGACCGGCTCCAACGACGATCTCCGTGAGATTGAGGAGATTGCTCGTCAACTTGCGGGGATGGATCGCCATCACCCGGGCACCGGCCTGGGAGGCGCGCCGCAGGCGGAAGTTCAACAAGGGGGTTTCGAAGCGGGGATCAAAGCCCACCAGCAGAATCCCGTCCGCCCCGGCCAGATTGACCAGGGAGGTGTTCATCAGCAGATCGGCCCGGGTCAGGGGCAGTGCATCGCCGCTGAAGTCCCGCTGCCGCAGACGGTGATCCAGATGGTTGGTTCCCACCACATTGCGCAGCAGATCCTGGAAAGCGAACAGCTCCTCGCCCCCCTGGATCGAATCCCCGGCCAGACCGGCCACCTCTTCGGGCCTGACCGACTTCAGAATGGCGGCGGCCTGATCGAGCGCCTCGGGCCAACTGGCTTTCTTGAAGCCATTGCCCCGGGACGAACGCACCATGGGGGTGAGCAGGCGCTCCTCGGTGAGGCCATCGTTGGCAAAGCGACCCTTGTCGCACAGCCAGGCTTCGTTGCCTTCGTTCCAGGAGCGGGCCATGACCCGCAGAATACGGCCATCCTGATGGTCCAGTCGGGTATGGCAGCCCACGGAACAGTGGGGGCAGACCCCATCGGCATGTTTGAGTTCCCAGCCCCGGGCCTGAAAGTGGAAGGGCTTGAGGTTCAAGGCCCCCACCGGACAGATTTCCGCCAGGTTGCCGGTGAGTTCCGACTCCAGGGGTTGCTCCACAAAGGGACCGACCTGCATGTGATCGCCCCGATAGACCGCGCCCATCTGCTCGACACCGGAGACATCCTCGGAGAAACGGATGCAGCGGGTGCAGTGGATGCAGCGGTTCATCTCGGTTTCGATGAGGGGTCCGAGATCGTAGTTGAGCGCCTGCCGCTTGTGATCGTGGAAGCGGGAGCGGTCCGGGCCATATTTCATGGCCAGATCCTGCAGGGTGCACTCCCCGCCCTGATCGCACACCGGGCAGTCCAGGGGGTGATTGATGAGCAGGAACTCCAGCACCCCCTTGCGGGCCGTGCGCACCATGTCCGAATCGGTTTTCACCACCATGCCCTCGCTTACCGGCATGGCGCAGGAGATCACCGGTTTGGGCATTTTTTCCACTTCCACCAGGCACATGCGACAGTTGCCGGCTATGGGAAGCTTTGGATGATAGCAGAAATGGGGAATGGCGATGTTCAGGAGCCTGGCGGCCTCCATGATGGAGGTTCCCGGCTTGACATCAATTTCCTTCCCGTCGATGATCAGAGTAGGCATCTCGCAAGCTTGCTCCTCATCCCGCCATGCAGCGGCCGTGCTCCACGTGGTATATGAACTCTTCCCTGAAGGCCCGGATCGCACCCAGTACCGGACCTGCCGCCGCATCCCCGAGGGCGCAGATGGTCTTGCCCCCGATGTTGGCGCAGATCTCGAGCAGCAGATCGATATCCTCATGGGTACCCTGACCCGCCTCCATGCGTGTCATGATCTGGGACAGCCAGCCGGTGCCTTCGCGACACGGGGTGCATTGACCGCAGGACTCGTGCCGGTAGAACCGGGAGAGCCGGGCAACAGCCCGCACGATGCATACCGACTTGTCGATCACGATCACCGCGCCGGAACCCAGCATGGTGCCGGCTTTGGCCATGGAATCATAGTCCATGGTGATGGTGGCGCAGATTTCCGCAGGCAGGATCGGTGACGACGAACCTCCGGGGATCACCCCCTTGAGGTTGCTCCAGCCCCCCCGCACCCCGCCGGCATGCTCTTCCAGAAGGGTTTTCAAGGGGATGCCCAGCTCCACTTCGTAGTTGCCCGGCTTGTTGACGTGGCCGGAGACCGAAAAGACCTTGGTGCCGCTGGATTTGGCCACACCCAATGCGCCGTACCAGGCCCCGCCCCGCTCGATGATGGTGGGAACCGAAGCCAGGGTCTCCACGTTGTTGATCACCGTGGGGCAGCCGTACAGGCCGATATTGGCGGGAAACGGGGGCTTGAGGCGGGGTTGACCTTTCTTGCCTTCGATGGACTCGATCAGGCCAGTCTCCTCGCCGCACACATAGGCCCCACCCCCCCGGTGGATGGCCAGATGGAAACGGCTCCCCCTGCCAAAAATGTTCTCGCCCAGGTACCCCTTGGCATAGGCTTCGTCGATGGCGGCCTGGAGACGTTCGGTTTCCCGGTAGAACTCGCCGCGAATATAGATGTAGCCCTGCTGGATCCCCACGGCATAGCCGCAGATGATCATCCCTTCGATGAGGCGATGGGGATCATAACGGATGATGTCCCGGTCCTTGCAGGTACCCGGTTCCCCCTCGTCGGCGTTGCAGGTGAGATATTTGGGCCGGGGGTCGTTTTTGGGAATGAACGACCATTTCAGGCCGGCGGGGAAGCCTGCGCCACCGCGTCCACGGATGCCGGAACGCTTGACCTCCTCGATCACCTCGTCGCTTCCCAGCTCAAAGGCCTTGAGCACGGCCTGATACCCGCCGTTGGCCTCGTAGACCGCCAGGGTGTGGCTGTTGGGAAGATGGATGTTCTGATAAACGATCTTCATGGGCCTTTATCCGTCGTGGAGTCTGCCGCTTTTTTCTTTGGTCAAGGGAGACGATCGATGATCTCCGCCACCTTGTCGGCGGTGAGATTCTCATAGTAGTCGTCATTGATCTGCATCATCGGCGCATTGACGCACGCCCCGAGACACTCCACCTCCGCGAGGGTGAACCGTTTGTCCTCGCTGGTCTCTCCCACGGAGAGTTTCAGTTTCCGTTTCAGGGAGTCCATCACCTGATCCGAGCCGCACAGCCAGCAGGAGATGTTGGTGCAGGCCTGAACGTGATAGCGTCCCACGGGTTTCAGGTTGTACATGGTGTAGAAGGTGGCCACCTCGTACACCCGGATCGGGGGCATGGCCACCAGTTCCGCCACATAGTCGAGGCTCTCCCGGGAGAGCCAGCCACCGAACTCCCGCTGGGCCAGATGGAGGATCGGCATCACCGCGGACTGACGCCGTTCCGCCGGATAGCGCTTGAAGATCGTCTCGATCTGCCGGAGCGCCTCCTCGGAAAACCGGGGGGTGACTCCTGTGGAAATGGTGCTCCGCTCGTTCATGAAACGCGACGCCTCACGCAGTGGTCATAACAATCGGGACCGGACCGGAGGTTTTCCCAGGTCCGGCCATTACCCATCACCGGTCGATCTCGCCGAACACGATGTCGATGCTGCCCACCAGGGTGGTGACATCCGCCAGCATGTGCCCTTTCAGGATGGTTTTCAAGGACTGGAGATGATTGAATCCCGCGGCCCGGATCTTCACCCGATAAGGCTTGGTCCCCCCATGGGAGATGATATAGACCCCCAGTTCCCCCTTGGGGGATTCGGTGGCGGCGTAGACCTCCCCGACCGGGGCTTCGTACCCTTCGCTGAACTGCTTGAAGTGGGCGATCAGGGACTCCATGCCCTGTTGCATCTCTTTGCGGTAGGGCACCGAGGTCTTGAAATTCTCGCACTTCACCGGACCCGGGGTCATCTGATCCAGACATTGCAGGATGATGCGGTTGCTCTGCCGCAGCTCCTCGACCCGCACCAGATAGCGGTCGTAGCTGTCCCCGTTCTTGCCGATGGGGATGTCGAAATCCAGCCGGTCGTAGGCGTCGTAGGGTTCGGCCTTGCGCAGATCCCAGGCGATGCCGGAGCCCCGCAGCATGGGCCCCACATATCCCAGGTCCAGCGCTTCGGCGGCGCTCACCACGCCGATATCCACCAGACGCTGCTTCCAGATGCGGTTGCCGGTCAGCAGGATTTCGTATTCGTCGATCTTGGCGGGAAAATCGTTGGCGAAGTCACGGATCTTCTCCGCCAGGCCATCCGGCAGATCCTTGGCCACCCCGCCGGGACGGAAATAGGCCGCGTGCATCCGCGCGCCGCACACCGCCTCGTAGATGTCCATGATCCGCTCCCGTTCCCGGAAGCTGTAGATGAACATGGTCATCGCGCCCACATCCAGGCCATGGGCGCCCAGGAAGAGCAGATGATTGAGCATCCGGGTGAGTTCCGCGAAGATCACCCGGATGTACTGGGCCCGCAGCGGCACCTGCATGCCGAACAGTTTTTCCACGGCCAGCACCCAGGAGTGCTCCTCGGACATCATCGACATGTAGTCGAGACGGTCGAAGTAGGGCAGCCCCTGGAGATAGGTCTTGTGTTCCAGGAGTTTTTCGGTGCCCCGGTGGAGGAAGCCGATGTGGGGATCCGCCCGTTCCACCACCTCCCCATCCAGTTCCAGAAGCAGGCGCAACACGCCGTGGGCTGCCGGATGCTGAGGTCCGAAGTTGACGGTATAGTTGAGAAATTCGGTATTGGTTTCCATCGCCAACGTCTCGGCTCCTAGAGAGTGTGGCGGTAGGGTTCGCGGTAGGCCCTTTCGAGCTCCACCGGTTCCCGGACAATGCGGCCCTGTTTTTCATCGTAGCGCACCTCGTACCGGCCAAAGACCGGAAAATCCTTGCGCAACGGATGGCCGTCGAAATCGTAATCGTTCAAGATGCGCCGCAGATCCGGATGGCCGGTGAAGAGAATGCCCAGCAGGTCATAGGCTTCCCGTTCGTACCAGTCGGCGCAGCTCCACACCGGAATCACCGAGGGGAGCGGCACCCCTTCGCCAATGGCGCATTTGACCCGCAGCCGATGGTTCTTGTGTACCGACAGCAGTTGGTACACCACCTCCATGGTCGGCTCCCGATCCGGATAGTGGACTCCGGCCAGATCGATCATCTGTTTGAAGTCCAGCTCCGGGTCATCCCGCAGCCGGGTCATGGTGGCCACCAGTTCCGCCGGTTCCACCCGCACGATCAGGGCATCGGCCAGACGCTCCCGGGGCAGCGCGGGAAACCGCTCGGCCAGCAAGGCTTCAAGTTTGTCCAGTGTTTCGAGGGTCATCGGTTCACCCCAGGATTGTGCGGGGACGGATGCCATTGACACCCCAGCCCGAAGAGAGGGTATGGGTGCGATGGATCTTCTTGTGCAGTTGCAGCATCCCGTAGAGGAAAGCCTCGGCGGTGGGAGGACAGCCGGGAATATAGATATCCACCGGCACGATGCGATCACAGCCCCGCACCGTGGAATAGCCGTAATGATAATAACCTCCCCCGTTGGCGCAGGAGCCCATGGAGACCACCCAGCGGGGTTCGGGCATCTGATCGTAGAGTTTGCGCAGCGCCGGGGCCATTTTATTGGTCAGGGTACCGGCCACGATCATCACGTCGGACTGACGGGGCGACCCGCGGAACACGATGCCGAAGCGATCCAGGTCATAGCGGCTGGCGCCGGCCTGCATCATCTCCACCGCGCAGCAGGCCAGACCGAAGGTCATGGGCCACATGGAGCCGGTGCGGGCCCAATTGACCAGGGCATCCGCCGACGCCAGCAGAAAGCCCCGTTCACCGACCTCTTTGGCCACATTCTGGACAAGCTGTTCGTTCACTCCCATTCCAGTGCCCCTTTTTTCCACACGTAGGCATATCCCACCAGGAGAACCAGCAGGAAGAGTATCATTTCCACGAAGCCGATCAGGCCGAGCTGGCGAAAGGCCACGGCCCAGGGAAACATGAACGCGGCTTCGATGTCGAACACCACGAACAGGATGGCCAGCAGATAAAACCGCACATCGAAGGGAACGCGGACAGCGGTCAGGGGGGAGAATCCACACTCGTACTGGGCGCGTTTTTTCGGATCCGGATTGCGGGGCCCCAGAATGAAGGACATCCCCTGCATGAAGACCGCCATGCCGCCGGCCATGGCCAGGAAGATCAGTATCGGAAAGTAATTCTCAAGCATCGCGGAGTCTCTCCATGCGTTTTTCGCTCACTTTCTATACCTTGCCGTCGCAAGCAGGCAGCACCTGCACACTCTTGCAGAAAGGTTTCCATCGTGCGGATATCTACACCCTAATCAGGGCCCGGTCAAGCGATGACACAAGCCGGAAATCAAAAAAAATGTATATTCCAGTCAACACCCGCAAGCGTATGATACTGCGACGCATTATTGGCCATTTTTCAAGTGTGAAAAAGCCACCCGGGTTCGGGTCGCCTCGATGCGCAGCGCCTCCAGGATCTTCTCCCGGGTGTCTGCCGCGCCCAGGCTGAAGCGCAGCCATTCTCCACGGCTTTCATGGAAATTGACCCCGCCGCCGGCAAACACGCCATGCAGTTCCGGGTGCATGCGCATGAACTCCTGGACGGTCTTGTTCACATGGCAGGCCCTGCCAAAGGGATAGCCCAGAAACGGAATCAGGGGAATGCCGGCCTGTTGCCAGAACTCGGCGTTTTCCTCCACGTCCCGGGCCACCCGGGGACCATCCAGAAAGGCCAGCATGCGATGGGCCACGGTGTGATTGGCAATCTCCCATCCCTGTTGATGGAGAAACCGTATCTGCTCCACATCCATGTGGACGTTGAGCTCCTCGACCGGACCGACGTGGGCCACATACACCCCCCGAACGGTCTGCTCCATGACATCCGCCCGGTAATGCTGCTTGGTCTGATCGAACAGCCGTTCCGGCTCCCCGCTCCAGGTCACGTCGGGAATGGCCTGGCGCAAGGCCGTGGCCAGCACTCCGGCCAGACCGGTTTGCACCAAAATGGCCACGAGAATCCGATAGAACGCCTCGCCCCGGGCCGAAGCGGCGCTGACAAAGACCGCCGGTCGAATCCCGTGGGCCTGGATGATCGGATGGGCCAGGCGCAGATTGTTGCTCAAGCCGTCGTCGAAAGTCACCACGAAATAGGGACGATCCGGCCCCCCCTGCTCCCACAGGGCCGGCACCGCGCTCAAGGGAAGCGGGGTCATCAGTTCGCACAGAACATCCAACTGGGTGGCGAAGCGCTGTACCGCCACTTCTCCTTTGCGGTAGTGATGTTCCCAGCCGCTGCGCTGTTCCGGGTCCACCACGCTGTGATAAACCAGCATGTAGACACCGGATGCCGGAATGAACGGTCGTCCCACGGGCAGATGCAGCCGCTTGCCGAAGCGCAGCCACCACGAAGGACGCAAGGAGGTCACGCTGACCGCCTCGATGGCTTCCTGCGCCCCACGCCATCTCCAATCGTCATCCACCACCACGACTCTCCTTACACGTCCAAAGCGTCGGCCATCAACCGCGCCAATGCCGATTCAGCAATGTCTTGACCACCCATGACCAGGAGGATCCCCAACGCCTGGCCGCCAGAATCTCCTTGCGTCTGGCCAACAGCCCTTCGAACAGCTCCAGATAGGCGTGACACATGGCCTCGGCGGTATGGGGATACTTCCGCAGGCGTTCTCTGAACAGTTCCCGTTCCTCAAGCAGGCGCGTCAGCCGCTCCTCGAAATTGTCGAGGGTATAGGCCAGGCCGAAACCCTGACAATATTCCTTCATGGCCCCGCCATCCAGATACAAAAGGGGCAAACCGCACAAGGCGCCTTCGAGGACATGGTTGGGTCCGGCCTCGAAGCGGGCGGCGGTCAGATAGAGATCGTGTTTTTGCAACTCTTCCACCAGAGGCGCTCCGGCCAGTGGGGGGACATGTCGGCTGTTGACCAGGCGCACCCCTTCGGGCAAGGGGCCCACACAGGTGAAAGTCACCTTTTGCGACCATTCCGGTCGGGCCAGCAGCGCGTCAAGCCGCTGATAGAGATCCCATCCCTTGTTGAGATGGGTGCTCCAGTGATGGGTGACGATGCGCACCGGTCCGGAGGGAGGCGGTGTCGTTTGGGAGGCCGGACGCCAGAGTCGTCCATCCGCACCATTCAGAATCACCGACCGGGGCCGCTCCCCGAAACCGGAAGCCCGATAACACTCCTGCGCCCAACCACTGACGAACACCGTATGATCCGCGATCCGGTTGGCATGGATCCGGAAACGGTTGAAACTCTTTTCAGGATCGTTTCTGGCTTCGCTGCTGTTGTTGATCCGGTGGACCACCAGGGCCCGACGGTGCACGAACAGCAGATAGCGCAGGATATCGGCATGATCGTAGGCCGATATCCGCAGGCGACGATCCGGTTCCGCCAGCAGGATGATATCCAGATCATCCTCGGCGAGGTCATGATGCACCCTGTGGCCTGCGACCCGCAGGGCGTCGGTCAGAGCCGTCCCGAAGCGATTGCCGCCTCCCCAGGGGCCGGTCTGCAGCTTCATGCCGATACTGACCTTCATCGAACGACCGGAACTCCCTGGTTTACAGAATAATGCAGAACATCGCGCAGACATGTTACGTGAATCCGACCGGACCGTCCATCCCGGACGTTTTGTCATTCAGGCTGTTGAACAGCAAAGACGAATCCAGACTCATGAGTGAAGACAAGCACGCCTGGCGCCCCCACCGCGGGCAATCTCTGTTATGAACCCTGCCACCGGCGATTCTCAACAAACCGGCTGAAAAGTTGGGCGTACAGAACCATTGACAATCAACCCGGCAATCGTGTATAAAGGGTGGATCAAGGCGCTTGCGGCCTTGAATGCCCGGGTAGCTCAGTTGGTAGAGCAGAGGACTGAAAATCCTCGTGTCGGCAGTTCAATTCTGTCCCCGGGCACCATAAAATCAAACACTGACGGCCACCTTCCAGGTGGCCGTTCCTGTTTCAAACCGCGCCCATTTCGGGATGTTGAATTGCAGACCCGGCGGCAATGCGGGACGCACGGCTGAAAAGGCGCCGCTTTGCGGCCTGC
>JADGAB010000240.1 GCA_015232245.1 Magnetococcales bacterium
ATTCAGATGCATGCTCAAAAACATCCTCAGCCGCCACAACGGAAAACCTGGACGGGAGGTTTCAGCAAAAAAGACCGGACGGCCCAAAAAGAACGACGTTTCATCCGGGTTGGACCAATCCTTGAAGATGTCCCCCTGTTGCAGGGCGCGGGGGATATCCGGAGTTTCGGCAAAACCGAAGCGCACCGTCACCCGATGGAAACCATTGCCCAGATCCTCTTCCGTGACCCGCTCCCCTTTGATCAGTTGGGGGGTATCCACGAACACGGTGGTCAGGATCACCACGGTTTCGTGAATGACCCAGTGATGTTGCAGATTCTGCACCAGTGGACGGGGAACGGTCAGGGAGCTGGAGGCCATGTAGATGCCGATTCCCAGAGTCCGGGGGACGGGATGTTCAGCGAGCTGCCGCACGAACGGTTCCAGGGGGATATCCTCCCGGTTGATCGCCTCGCGGGAGATCTCCACTCCCTTTTTCCAGGTGGACATCAACATGAAGATCATGCTGCCCAACAGGAGCGGAAACCAGCCCCCTTCCGGAATCTTGAGGGCGTTGGCGGCAAAAAAGAGCAGATCGAACACCAGAAAGAAGATCGTGGCCGCCACAGTGACCGGCAGACTCCAGCCGAGCATGCCCCGAAGCACCAGACCAAAAGCCAGGGTGGTATCGATGGCCATGGCGCCGGTCACGGCGATGCCATAGGCCGAAGCCAGATTGCTGCTGTTCTTGAAGCCCAGCACCAGCAACAGCACCGCCCCCAGAAGGATCCAGTTGATGGAGGGGACATAGATCTGTCCCTCTTCATGTTCCGAGGTGTGAATCACGGTCATGCGGGGCAGAAAGCCCAGTTGCATGGCCTGCCGGGCGGCGGAAAAGGCACCGGAGATCACCGCCTGGGAGGCGATCACCGTGGCGGCGGTGGCCATTCCCACCATGGGATAGAGTCCCCATTCCGGCGCGAGCAGATAGAACGGGTTCTTGACGGTCTCGGGATTATGCAGGATCAATCCCCCCTGTCCCAGGTAGTTGAGCACCAGGGCGGGAAAGACCAGCAGCATCCAGGCCAGTTGAATGGGACGACGCCCGAAATGGCCCATATCGGCATAGAGTGCCTCGGCGCCGGTGACGGAGAGGAATACCGCCCCCATGACGATGAAAGCCTGACCCTTGTGATCAAAGAAGAACTGCAGCGCATAAAACGGGTTCAAGGCGAACAGGATCTTTGGATTCATGAGAATGCCATAAATCCCCAGCACCGCGAGGGCAAAAAACCACACAAGCATCACCGGACCAAACAGGGCGCCCACCCCTTCGGTTCCCCGGCGTTGAAACATGAAGAGTCCGGTAAGAATCCCCAGAGTGATGGGCACCACAACCGGTTGGAGCACCGGCGTGGCCAGTTCCAGTCCTTCCACCGCGGAGAGCACGGAGATGGCCGGCGTGATCACCCCGTCGCCAAAGAAGAGCGCCAACCCGCAGATGCCGAGAAAATTGCCCATCACCCGCCAGGTCGGGGTGATAAAGGGAGAGCGCATGGCCAAGGCGGTCAAGGCCATGATGCCGCCTTCGCCTTTATTGTCGGCACGCATGATGAAAAGCACATACTTGACAGTGATCACCACGACAAGGGACCAGAAAATCATGGAGATGATCCCAAGCACATCCGCCTCTGTCGGCAGACCTCCATGCCCCGCCGAGGCGGCCAAAGACTCCTTCACGGCGTACAAAGGACTTGTGCCGATATCCCCGAAAACCACTCCCAAGGCACCGATCACCAATGTGGACAATCGACTCCGATGCGCATCCTGATGCTCCGCAGACATGCCGCGTTTCTCCATTTCGTTATTAGTGTGAAGTGTGATTGTCCAACCGTCCAACCTGATGGAGTTCACTTTATCGAATCGTGCAACACACATCAAGTCTGGATCAAGTTTTTCACTATCAAGATTTTATCAAGACCCGGAACCCTTGCCAAAGATGATGCTTTCGGACATCCGCAGACCAAGACGCGCCACGCACGCCGGAGTTGATCATTGACCATTCATAACCATTCAGTTTAACCGGTCGGACATCAAGCCAGGATCAATTCCAGGCACGCCACAATCAAGAATTCATCAAGCCGTCCATCAGGTTCAAATGCTGGACTTGCCACGTCACGCCAGCCTGTTTCCCTTGTTGACCGATGATACCAGACCGATGTATGATCAATTATTTAATGAAACATTCCACATCCCGACACCCCGGAGAAAAATCATGAAACTGAACATCATGACCAAGATTGTCCTTGCATTTACTTTGGTCTTGGTAATCACACTGATAATTGCCGTTAATGGGTGGAGCAGTCTTAATGGCGTTGTAAAACGCGTTCACAACACGACCAGCATGGTGAAAATTCAGGACGATGCCACCAATATCCTCCGGGCGGAACGCAACTTCATCGAGAGCCGCGACGCTTCCCATCTGAATGTCGCCCTCAAGGCCGGTGAGGCGATCAAAAGCAGGGCCGGGGGCGCCCGGGAGGCATTCAAGGATCCGACGGACAAGGAGCGCATGGACCATGTAAGCAAAGTGACCGAGGATTACGGCAAGCTCTTTGTTTCGCTGGTGGAGGCGGACAAGAAAATCGAACATGCCAAGGAACAGATGCGCGCCTCATCCAGAACTGTGATTGGCGCGGTACACGTCCTGGAAAAAGGTCAATCCGACAAACTGCGCGCCATGGGGGCGCAACTGGGCGAGTTGCAAAACCTGAAAGATCTCCAGAGCCAACTCGATGGACGCATCCAGAAAATCAACCACAGCAGTGAAATGGGCATGCTGTTCCTCGACGCCCGCCTCGGGGAAAAGGAGGTCATTCTCAGCCAGGGTCAGGACAAGAAGGAGATCGAACGGACCCGGACCGGGCTGGCGCAGGCCAAAAAGATCGCCACCGAAATGCTCGGCATATTCCAGGATCCCAAGGATATCGAAATCGCCAAGGGGGTGGAAAGCGCTTTTGACACCTATCAGAAAGAGTTCGACGCCCTACTCGGACTGATCCATGACCAGGAAAAGGCGGAACATGCCATGGTCGCCGGACGGCGGGATCTCAACAAGGTGATCGACGAGGTGGTGGAAGGACAACAGAAAAAACTCGAAGCCGAAGTGACCCTTTCCGAGACCTTGATTGTCTCCGGCGGTCTGCTCGCCATGATCCTGGGGGCGTTGATCGCCTATTTCTTCTCCCGGAGTCTGGTGAATGCCATCACCGGCTGTATCGGCAACATGACCAGCATGTCCGAAGGCAATCTGGCGATCCGTTGCGTCACCACCCGGGATGACGAACTGGGCACCATGTCCAAGGCCATCGACACCGTGGCGGTCAAGCTGCGTTCCGTGGTGGAGGAGGTTTCCCAATCGTCAGCGCAGGTGACCTCCGGCTCCATGCAGTTGTCCGATTCGGCGCAGAGTCTCTCCGAAGGGGCCACGGCCCAGGCGGCCAGCATCGAGGAGACCTCCTCGGCCATGGAACAGATGACCAGCACCATCCAGAAAAACATGGACAACGCCCAAACCACCGAAAAGATCGCACTGGCCGCATCCCAGGATGCCACGGATGGCGGGAAGGCGGTCGCGGAGGCGGTCACGGCCATGAAGGAGATCGCCAGCAAGATCTCGATCATCGAAGAGATTGCCCGTCAGACCAATCTGTTGGCCCTGAACGCCGCCATCGAGGCGGCCAGAGCCGGAGAACACGGCAAGGGGTTCGCCGTGGTGGCCGCCGAGGTCCGCAAACTGGCGGAACGGAGTCAATCCGCCGCCGGGGAGATCAGTCATCTCTCCGCCACCAGTGTGGGGGTTGCGGAACGGGCGGGGGGGATCATCAACAAGTTGGTGCCCGACATCCAGAGAACCTCCGAACTGGTCCAGGAGATCTCCTCCTCCAGTCGGGAGCAGAGCCAGGGGGCGGCACAGATCAATCAGGCGATCCAGCAGCTTGACCGGGTGATCCAGCAGAATGCCGGCGCCTCCGAAGAGATGGCCGCCACCGCCGAGGAACTCAACGCCCAGGCCGAAATGTTGAGTCGGGCCATCGGTTTCTTCCGTACCGGAGAGAACCCGGCCAGAACCTCCCGACCCGGTTTGCCCGCCCCCGGAACCGGCACGGCGACCGCCAATCCGGACCGAAGCCGCCAGGCAGGCAAGACCCTCGCCCTGCCCGCACCGTCCAGATCCGGCGGGCGTTCAGATGACGACTTTGAGCGTATGTGACCCTGACGAGGGATCAAAGAGACGACCCCCGGCACACTCACTCAGAAACCGACCGGATCAAACCGTTTCAGCCAGCAGATCCCGTCCATCCGGGATGGTGACGAAAAAGGCTTTCAGCTTATCCAGGGCACGCTTTTCGATCTGTCGCACCCGTTCCCGGCTGATGGAGAGCCGGGAGGCCAGAACATCCAGGGTCGATTGTTGGTCGGTGAGAAAACGCTGAGTGATGATCAACTGTTCCCGGGGATTGAGCAGGTTCAATCCCTGCCGGAGCAAGGTCCGGATCCGGACCTGCTGTTCACCGGCCATGACCGCCTGTTCCTGATCCGGGCGGTGATCGGGAATCAGATCGATGATCTCCCCCTCGTCCTCCAGAATGGTCTGATTGAGCGAGGTGTCCGCACCGAGCATGCGACCATCCATTTCCAGGATTGTGGCGACATCGGTGCCGAACTTTTTGGCCAACTCTTCGGCATCTTCCCAGTTCAGGGGCAAGGAGGAGTCCTTGGCCTGTCGGAGTTTGAAAAAGAGTTGCCGTTTGAGTTGGGTGGTGGCGATCTTGACCATGCGCCAGGAGTTGAGGATGAACTCGTGGATGGCGGCGCGGATCCACCAGACCGCATAGGATGAAAGCCGGTTTCCCAGACCGGGGTCGAATTTCTTCACCGCGTGCATCAGCCCCACGGTCCCCTCCTGCACCAGATCCGGCAGATGGAGGTGATAGTTCCCGTACTCCCGGGCGATTTTCAGCACCAGCCGCAGATAGGCATGCACCAGTTTGTGGGCCGCGTCCAGATCGTTGAACTGTCTGAAACGAATCGCCAACTCCTGTTCTTCTGCAGCGCTGAGCAACGGCGCCTGAAAGGCCTGCTGGACAAACTGGCGGAATCCGGCGTCATTGTCGGCGCTGGACAGATCCAGGGAACGATGCAGGGCAACCGGACAAGTCGTCATGACGTGCGCTCCATGAAAAAAAGGAAACGTTCAAACCCTCTCGCCCCTTAGATATGGCAACGCCGCAACGGGTTGCAAGAGGTGGGGAAAAATTTTTCCCGCGTCCTTTCAAACCGCGCCCATTTCGGGATGTTGACTTTTGGCTCCGATTCTTCAATTGGCGGCGATGCAAGCAAAAGGGCCGGAAAGGCGCCGCTTCGCGG
>JADGAB010000241.1 GCA_015232245.1 Magnetococcales bacterium
AACACAAAAATTTCCAATATTCTTTCAAATCAAAACAATGAGGGAGAAATCCCCCGTGTCATCACTTTTCTAGATCCGTTCCTTTCCCATAAAAAATCAAGAAGCTTCCGCAATGATTCTGGCCACGGGACCATAGGTGCGACGATGCTCCGGGGTCACGCCCAGAGTGGCCAGGGCCCGCAGATGTTCGCCTGTGGGATAACCGGCATTCCTCTCCCAGCCATAGCCGGGATAACGGCTGGCCAACTCCAGCATGATGCGGTCCCGGTGGGTCTTGGCCAGAATGGAGGCGGCGGCAATGGAGGCGGAAATCTGATCTCCGTGGATCACCGCCCGGGCCGGACAGGGGAGTTCCTCCGGCAGATCCCGACCGTCGATCAGAATGAAAGCCGGCGATACAGGGGTGGCCAGCGTGGTGGAACGCAACGCCTTCACCGCTCGGGACATGGCCAGCAGGGTGGCGCGCCGGATGTTGAGCCGATCGATCTCTGTCACATCGGCCAGGGCAATGCCACAGGCCAGGGATTCCCGTTGAATGGCTTCCGCCAGAGAGGTTCTTTGCCCGGGGGTGAGGCGTTTGGAATCGTCGAGTCCGAGGAGAGTGTCGGGCAGGGTGGAGCAGGGGGGCAATACAACCGCGGCGGCCACCACCGGACCGCATAAAGGACCACGCCCGGCTTCATCCACCCCGCAAAGGGTGGAGAAGCCGGTGGCATACAGTTCCCTCTCCAGGGAGAGGTCGGGGAAGGAACGGACTACCAGTCCCGTTTCTCCCGGATGCGGGCGCCCTTGCCGGTACGGTCGCGGAGATAGTAGAGCTTGGCGCGGCGCACATCGCCTCTGCGCAGCACTTCGATCTTTTCCAGTTTGGGGGAGTAGAGGGGGAACAACCGCTCCACACCCTCGCCAAAGGAGACCTTGCGCACCGTGAAGGTGGAGCGGTTGCCGGCGTTGCGGCAGGCGATGCAGACCCCTTCGAACATCTGAATGCGCTCCCGGGTTCCTTCCACCACCCGCACATGCACCCGAAGGGTGTCGCCGGCCCCGAATTTGGGGGCTTCGGTTTTGATCTGGGACTGTTCAAACTGCTGCAATTCGTTCATGATTCGTTTTTCCCGTCTGTCGATTCCAAGAGAACTTCGCCTGTCACGGCATTTCCGTTTGTTTCCATGGCCTCCAGATCGCAAGCCAAGGCTTCGATCAGGCGGCGTTCCTGACGGCTCCAGTTGACCCGCTGCAACCACTCCGGGCGGCGGATCAGGGTTCGCAACAGTGCCTGGCGTCGTCGCCATGCCGCCACTGCCCCGTGGTTTCCGGAAAGGAGCGTATCCGGCACCTCCAACGACCGACCCTCCCGGGTTTGCCACACCGCAGGCCGGGTGTAGTGGGGATGATCCAGCAGACCGTTGGCAAACGATTCGGCGAGCGCGCTTTCCGCATCCCCCAGCACTCCGGGAAGCAACCGGGCGATCGCATCCACCAGGACCATGGCCGGCAGTTCCCCACCGGTCAATACGAAGTCTCCCAGGGAGAGTTCCTCGTCAGCCCTCTGTTGCACCCAGCGCTCATCCACCCCTTCGTAATGGCCGCAGACCAGAATCAGATGGGGCGATTCCGCCAGCCGGAGGGCGTCGTCCTGGGTGAATGGCCTGCCCTGGGGGGTCAGCATGATCACCCGCCCCGGTTGTTCGCCGCACACCTGTTCCACGGCCCGGTCCAGCACATCCGGTTTGATCACCATGCCCGGTCCCCCGCCGAAAGGGGAGTCATCGACACGTTTGTGCCGATCCAAGGCAAAATCCCGGATCTGGACCAGCCGGGTGGTGATCAGACCCCGTTTTGCCGCCCGTCCCAGGATGGAACTCTCCAGAATGGGAGCGAACATCTCCGGGAACAGGGTCAGAATGGTGAAGCGCATGGCTTCGTTTCCCAAAACCCTACAGCCCGGGCATGAGCCGGACATGCAGGAGGTGATTCTGTTCGTCCACCTTCAGGATGGTATCCCGGATGAAAGGAAGAAGACGTTCTTCACCGGTTGCATCCAGAACCACCAGCACATCGTTGGAGCCTGTGGCCAGCAGGGTGTCCAGCACACCCAAAGGCTCGAACGTCCCGGGATCTTCGGCGGTTTCGGCCAGAACCTGCATGCCGGTCAGACGGAACCAGTAGTGATGGTTCCCAGGCAGTTCCGGCAGGGCGTTCTCCGGGATCCAGATCCGTGTTCCCGCCATGGCCTGAAGCGCTTCCCGGTTTTCGATCCCTTTCAGACGGGTCAGAATCTCATCGCCGTGACGCCGTGTGTCCATGGCCTGGACCGCCGGTTCTGCCGGAGACTCTTTTCCCAGCCACCACGCGCCTTGCGCCATCAGCCAGTCATCGGTCAGAAAGCGTTGCGGGTTCGGGTCCGGGAGAATGCAGGCGACGGGTATGGGCAGTGGAGTGATCCTGACCTCGCCCCGTACGCCAAAGGCTCCCTTCAGGCGTCCCACGGCCACCCAGCGGGTGACCTCTGCAATCATTTCAGACCGTGGCCTGAACCTGCTTGATCAGCCGGGCCACCGTATCGGAGGGCTGCGCGCCCACACCGATCCAGTGATTGATCCGATCCATGTCGAGGGAAACCCGGTCCGTCTCCTTGAGAGGATTGAAAACGCCCAGTTTCTCCAGGAAGCGACCATCCCGGGGCATCCGGGAATCGGCTGCGACCACGGCGTAGAAAGGCCGCTTCTTGCAGCCCCGGCGTTGCATGCGAATACGTACTGCCATGATAATGCCTCATTCATCTCAAGGGTTTGTCAGTAAGGTTTTGTTCCGGTCCGGAAATGTGCCGGAACAAAACGTTGCATTCTATACAATTTTCATGAAGAGTCAAGCATTCCTGTTCATCTCCGGGGAGGATGCGTCGGAATCGGTTCCTCCGGCCAACTGTCCGCAGGCCGCCCCCACATCCGCGCCCCGGCTGTCCCGGATGATGGTCACCAGTCCGGAATTGGCCACGATCTCCTGAAAACGCAGCATGGTCTCCCGGGATGAGGGGGTATAGGGGGCGCCCGGCCAGGGATTGAATCCCAAAAGATTCACCTTGGAGGGAATCCCCTTGAGCCATTGCACCAGTTCCCGGGCATCCTGTTCCGAGTCGTTGACCCCATCCAGGAGCACATACTCCCAGGTGACTCGTCCCCGTCCCCGGAGGGGCCAGGCGAGGGCGGCGCGGCGCAACGCGGCCAGATTGAACTTCCGGTTGATGGGCACCAGCTGGTCCCGTACCCCGTCCCGCACGCTGTGCAGGGAGATGGCCAGATTGACGTTCAGGTTCTTCCCCGCCTCCTCCATGCGGTTCACCACCCCGGAGGTGGAGAGGGTGAGCTTGCGACAGCCGATGGCCAGTCCGTTGCCATCCATGATGATGCGTACCGCCCGGGTCACCGCTTCCAGATTGTAAAGCGGCTCCCCCATGCCCATGAGCACCACGTTGGTCACCCGCAATCCCCGGGTCGCCAGGGTGGAACGGACGAACAGCACCTGTTCCACGATCTCCGCCGTGGTCAGATTGCGACGCAGGGGCAGGGTGCCGGTGCGGCAGAAGGGACAGGCCAGGGAACATCCCGCCTGGGAGGAGACGCACACCGTCCCCCGGCCAGGCTCCGGAATGTAGACGGTTTCCGTCACCACCCCGTCATCGCAGGCCAGCAGCCATTTTTCCGTGCCGTCCGCCGAAACCCGGTGGGAGACCGCCCGGGGAAGCCAGGGTGTCAGCTCATCGGTCAGTCGGGCGCGGAACGTCTTGGAAACGTCGGTCATCTCCTCGACCGATGAGGCCAGTTTGGCATACACCCAGGACCATACCTGAACGGCCCGATAGGGCTTTTCGCCCCATTGGACCATCTGTTCGGTCAACTCCTCCCGGGTGAGGCCGGTCAGTCGCAATGCCATGGGCCTTTATCGGGGACGGATTTCCATCTGATTGAAGAAAAAGGCGATCTCCTGGGCCGCGGTCTCCGGAGCGTCGGAGCCGTGCACCGCGTTGGCCTCGATGCTCTCGGCGAAATCGGCCCGGATGGTCCCGGGAGCGGCCTTGGCCGGATTGGTGGCGCCCATCACTTCGCGATTCTTGGCAATGGCCTCCTCGCCTTCCAGGATCTGCGCCATGATCGGACCGGAGCTCATGTAGGCCACCAGATCATCATAAAAGGGTTTGCCCTTGTGAACCCCATAGAAGATGCCCGCTTCCGCCGGGGTCAGGTGCAGCATCTTGGAGGCGACGATCCGCAGTCCGGCAGCCTCGAAACGGGAATAAATGGCGCCGATGACATTCTTGGCCACGGCATCGGGCTTGATCATGGACAGGGTGCGTTGAATGGCCATGCGGGAACTCCTTTGAAATCTGAAAATCGGGTTGTTGGCTTGAATCTCTCATCGGCGGCGGTCTGGGCGCGCCGGATCTCGTGTATAGCTTGATTTTCCTCTCCCCGCCAAGATATATTCCATCAATTGAGGCTTTTGTCGATTCATTTTTCATCGAGGGGTGCGTTCATGTCCATCCGTTTCTCCCAGACCGTCGCTCTGGCGGTCCTGTTGACCCTGCCCGGCGTGGCCCGGGCGGCATCCTGGTACTCGGCACCGTTTTCCGCGGAGGTGGTGATGATCAATCCCGTGGATGCCAAGGATCGGGCCTCGGGCAAATTGTTCGTGGGACCGGACCGGTTCCGTGCCGAAGGGGTCTATCAGGGGTCGAAAAAGGTGCTGATCGTCAACATGACCGATCGGAAAGCCTTCACCCTCTTCCCGGACAAAAAAGAGTACCACGAAGGGATGAGCGAAGCCTTGATGCCGCCCAGGCCGGATGTGGAGCGCATGCCGGATGATCCCCAGGGGCCATGCAAAACCGATCCCCAACTCACCTGCAGCCGCGAAGGCAACGAAACCATCCACGGCATCCCGACCGACAAATGGCAGGTGAAAGCCTCCGGAAAGGATGGCGCCGCTTTTCTGGTGACCATCTGGGTCGATCCAAAACGCCGCATCGTGATCCGTCAGCAGCCCGACAACGGCCCTCTCATGGAACGCAAGCTGGTGGCCACGGAAAAACTCAATGGCCGGGATACGGAAAAGTGGGAGTTCATCCACAGCTACAAGGAACAGCGCAACAGCCACCTCCAATGGGTGGACGCCGCCCTGCGCATTCCGGTGCGCATGGGCGAAGGACGTCAGGCCACCATGGAGGTGACATCCCTCAAGGACGGTCCCCAGGAGGCCACCCTGTTCCAGGTGCCCAAGGATT
>JADGAB010000242.1 GCA_015232245.1 Magnetococcales bacterium
TGATCCCATTACGGTTTACAGTTTTGTGCAAGATGTCGGATTATCGCCATTAAAATCAATTTGTTGCATAAGAAGCAAACTGTCAGACCATTCTGTAAACTGCAATCGGCTTATCTCCCCTGGATTGGATCTGCACGGCCTTGATGATCCCGTCATCCTCAAGTTCGGCCAGGATTTCGTTGCGCTCACGACGGGTCAGAAAGCGGGATTTGTTGCCCAGGTCGGTCTTGGCAATGCCCTGGATCCCGGCGGCGCGGATGATCTCCATCACCCGTTTGTGGTTTTGTTCGATGAGATTGTCGGCCACATGGTGCTCCACATCCTGGATCATGGTGTTGACGCTGTAGCGCACCAGGGCAATGGCCCACTGGGCATCCTGACGCCGAATCACCGGCACCGAGGGGTTGGCCGCCACAGCCCGGATCATGGCCACCTTGGCGGCATGCTCCCAGACCCGCGCCAGAATGGGCGAATAGATCGACCCCCGGCTGCGACGCAGTTGCGTGGTGATGGTTTCGCCCAACGCATCAAAGAGGCTGGTGGCCTCCGGCGACATCGATACCACGGAAGGGTTCAGAGTTGTGGAGCCGTCGGTGGTGATGCCCGCCAGATTCCCCTTGCCCTTGCCGCCGCTCTTGGAGAGGTGGGTCAGCGATTCGATCAGGGAGGGCGGCGTATCGCTGGAAAGGTTGCGCCGGTTGCGTTCCGGATAGTCGTCGCGAGTCTTGAGAATCAGGAACCGGGCCAGGGAGCCATCGGCCACGTTGGCGCTTTTCAAGGCGGACCAGAACAGCACCGGCGTGGTGGTCCCGTAGACGCACAGACAGGGTTGCACGATGTCCTTGCGGTCCTTGGCATCCTTGATGCCGCCGTATTCCGGGCCAAGGAAGATCGTCCCGGCTGCGGAATGGATCTCCGTCATCAGATCGAGGATCTCGGTGAGGTAACGGGGACTCCGTTTGCGGTCGGCAGCGGCCTGGAGGAACATGCCGAACTCATCCTGCTGGAACAGGATGGGCGGATGCCGATGCATCGCGGCCAGCAATCCGGAACCGGAGGCGATGCGGTTGCCGCCCAGAAAGCCGAACAGCCCGGCATCGTGAAACACCTGGTTGATCACCTCGCGGCTGTGGTTTTTGCCGGATCCGCTCTCGGCGATGCCGACGATGTAGAGATTGGTCCGCAGGTTGGTCTCGCTGCGAAAGCGGTGACCCATCAACGCCCCCAGCGCGCATAGGGCATTGCCTACCGCAAGAATCGGCTGCGGTTGGGTGGCGGTGGCCAACATGAATTCCAGCAACTCCTTGAGCACTCCCTCCACATCGCACGGATCGAATTCGGCATCCCCCGGCAGAATCGGCACCGGCTTCGACGCCTGTTCCGGCACCTGATGGGCCTTGCGCAGCAACTCTTCCGCCGGGTGCGGTCCTGGAAGCTTGTTGGCCGGGTTCAGAATGATGGCCGCATCCGGTCTCCAGCCATGCTTCTGCGCCAAGTGGTAGATGGTTCCGGCACCGATCACCGTCGGGTGAAAGCTCGCCCAGGCGCGCTCCGTGGCTACCGGGACGTTTTTGGCGGATGAGGCCGACCAAGCGGCAAACAGGCCCACGCCCGCTTCTCCCATCGCGCCCTTGATCGCCATGCCGACCCGCACCCAGTCGTCATAGGGCAGATCGGCGTTGACGATGTGGCGCAGGGCGTCCTGGATCGCTTCGGGGGTGCCGATCAGGTCGCTGACTGATTGGAAGGGAGTCGCATTCGACACCTGTTCCGTGATGACATGCTGGTTTTGATCCAGCCTGGCTGGCCGCATGCCTTCCGGCAGCATGACCAGCGCCTGTTCGATGAAGGCGTGGGCCTGCGCTTCGGTGATGGTCGGCAATTCTGCCAGGGTCAGATCGGCCAGGGAGCGTACCGGCCATTCGTAGGGTCTGCCCGTGCCCGGATGAATGGCGTAGGCAACAAACTGTTGTCCTTGACAGAGCATTTCCAAAGGGTGAGCCTTGATGCCCTTGAAAGGCATGACTGTGCGATAGACCAGCATCCGCTTGGGATACTGGCCGATGCGGATGGCCGGGGTCTCGCCCAGCATCCCGAAGGCCAGTGCCTGGAGGCGGTCTGCCAAGTCTGCATCGTCGATGATGTCGATATCCACCCCGACCACCATGCCGCAGGGGATGCCGATTCCGGCGTTCGGCCACTGCTTCCAGATCGCCAATTCGTGGACGGTGGTGGCGCGGGAGGCATGTTTGGTCCAACCCCGATAAGGCATCCATTTGCCCCGCTCGAACCGACCGGGGAACTTCTCGCCGGGCATGATCGGCAGGAAGGGAAAGCCGCCTGCCATCAGGCGGTCGCCGTATTGGGTCATGAAGTTCTCGTCCATGGTCAGATGCTCCCGGTCAGGCTGCAGTTGCGTTGCGATTCAGGGTGGTGAGGCACTCTTTCAACACCTCGATGGGATAGCTGTTCACCGCTCCCCAGCGTTCGTCCGGCACCCTGCCGGTGCGGATTTCCAACTCACGACACATCTCGGTTGCCCTCTGACCCAGGCGCTGTGCCAGCGACAGAGGTGCTGCGACATGCTCACGACGACAGAAGGCCAAGGCGGTCATGTAACCAGTGTCGCCATCCAGGTCGTCCTGTCGTCTGGAGAGGGCGTCGATCTGTCGCTGCTGGTCGGTGCTGCTTTGTTCGAGGTGGCGGACCCGCTCCTCCTGTTCCCAGATCGCCTTGGCCATCAGGTAAACCTGGTGGGCCGCAGAGGTCGGCACCGTCTGGAAATAGCGATTCACCAACTCCCGCTGAACCTGCCACGCCAGATCGTCGGTGAAGGACTTCACCAGCATCAGGTAGCCGGACTGTGAGAGTAGAATGCCAGACGGGGCGAACTTGCTGAATCCAAAGGACTCCCAGAGGTCGGTACGAAATTCGTCCCTGGTTGCCTTGATGAAATCTTCGCCTTCGTTGAAGCGATGGCGGTTGTCGTGAAAGTTCCGTTTGGCCGTTCCCTCCGGACGCTGATGGACCTGATCCACCATGGCGAAAGTAACGACACGTTTGCCCCGGTACTCGATGACCGGAACGGTGGCTTCGCCGATGGTGATCGACGGCAGGGTGTTTACAGTGATCGCTTGCATCTTGTTCGCTCCTCATTCAAAACGGGACATCGTCCCAGGAATTGTCGTGATCGAATTGCGCCTTGGCCTTGAGATACCCTCCAACGATCACCTGGATCAGGGTCATAAACTCCTCGACGGTGAAAAGGGTCAGGTCGGTTTTGCGCAAGGACTCGATGTACTCTCCGGCCATGGGTGCAGAAGCCTTCATGGCCGCCAGTTCGCGTTCGGTAGGATCAACCATGGCTCATCTCCGCATCAAAACGCGCTCCCACCACCTCAACGAAACGATCCCCCCGGCGAATGGCGATCTCGGTCGGGACGCGCAGGTGATCCAACAGGGTCATGGCCTCCTCCACGGTATCCGGCACCCGCATGCCTTCCGGCACCCGGCGCATCCACCAGGAAACCGCTTTCTGGCGTGCATAACCGGTGTGTTCGAAACAGACCCATTCCCGGTGCCAGTTGAAGCCGCAAAGATATTCCACCCGCATCGACGGTGGCTTGCCATCCTTCTGATGGCGCTGATAGGCGATGTCGTAGACCTTGACCCACTCCACCTTGCCACTGGTCAGGATCTCCTTGGTGGTGGCGGTGGCCTCCAGCTTGTCGCTCTCCGGCGGCGGGAATTCATGTTTGCACTCGGTGCAATGGCGCACCGCCGCATGGTTGATGGTCCGGCAGTCCGGGCAGGTCTTGACCGGAGCCTCGCCGTCGCCGTGGCCCGGCTGCTTGGGCTTCACTTTGTCGATGGGACCATGCCGCTGCACGTTGCCAGCAAAATCCAGCACCAGACAGTCGGTCTTGCCTGGAGCCAGCCTCATCCCGCGTCCGGCGATCTGGACGTAGAGGCCGGTGGACTTGGTGGGTCGCAGCATGGCGATCAGATCCACCGCCGGGGCATTGAAGCCGGTGGTGAGTACCCCCATGGAGGCCAGAGAGCGGATTTCGCCGTGCTTGAATGCGGTGACGATCCCATCCCGTTCTGCCTTGGGGGTGTCGCCGAAGATGGTCTGGCAGGAGATGCCATGCGCCCGCACCGCCTCCTGCACATGGCGGGCGTGGGCAACGCCGGAGCAGAAGATCAGCCAGGAACGCCGATCCCTGCCATGGGCGATGATCTCCTCCACCGCCGCACGGGTGATGGGATCCTGGTCCACCGCCGCCTCCAACTGACCTGGGATGAACTCCCCACCCCGGGTGCCGACGCCGGAGACATCCAGTTGCGTGTCGGTCCGTTTACTGATCAGGGGTGAAAGAAACCCCTGGTCCACCAAATCCCGCACCGACACCTCACAGGCAATATCGTCGAACAAGGCGCCAGCACCCTGGTGCAGCAGACCGCTATCGAGCCGATACGGGGTGGCGGTCAGCCCGATGATCTTCATGTAGGGGTTGATGCGCTTCAGATCGTCCAGGAAGCGCTGGTACATGGTGTCCGAGGAGCGCGGAATCAGATGCGCTTCATCGACCAGTACCAGATCGGCACGTTGGATGTCATAGGCCCGCTTGTGAACCGACTGGATGCCGCAAAACAGCACCTGCGCTTCGGTGTCACGGCTGTTCAGCCCGGCGCTGTGAATGCCCGCCGGTGCCTCCGGCCAGAGATTCACCAGTTCGGCGAAATTCTGGCTGATCAACTCGCGAACATGAGTTACCACCAGGATGCGGGTATCTGGATAGAACCGGATCGCTTCCTGGATGAAGCAGGCCATGACGAGGCTCTTGCCTCCGGCGGTCGGAATCACGATCAGTGGGTTGCCGGCCTTCTCTTGAAAATAGGCGTAAATGGCATCAATGGCCTCTCGTTGGTAGGCGCGCAGGGTCAGCATGCCGCACCTCCATCCCGCCAGATCGTCCCGTCCGGCAGACGGTATTCCACCCAGGCACCCGCCGGGTCGGCGTCGACCTGCTCGCCCGCCACCAGATCCGGCACGAACAGGTGTCCGAAGCAGGCTGCCTGTTGCTCCTTGAAAGTCATCACCCGCCCATCAATGCCGCATTGCCACAGCCCGGCATCCACCGGGGTGACGTGCAGGCAGGTGCGGCAACTGCGTCTGGCCTGAGCGCCTTCGTGGCAGAGGGGGTGGTGATGACACATCCGGCACTGATACCACGTCGGGTCCGTGCTGATGCGCGTCGGCGGGCGTTC
>JADGAB010000243.1 GCA_015232245.1 Magnetococcales bacterium
AAAAACAGGCCGGCTTCGGCGGCCTTGATCCCACCAGGGGATAATCCCTGCGCATTGGGAGGCAAGCCCCTGGATTGTCATGCTTTCGGGGCTATGAGGGCGGCTTTGAGTTCCCGACGGATATGTCCCAGACCCGGTTCGTCGGTCACAGGAAAGGGAATGGGACGACACAAGCGCAAACACTTCAAACCCACCCTGGCGGTGAACAGGGCGTTGGTGGCCGCCTGACCCGCGCCCGCCAGAGCGAATCCCGCCAGAGTGTCCCCCAGAGCCTCGGTGGCGGTCTTGGTGAGCAGCTGTCCGGCACCGGAGGCCAGCATCCCCTCGGCCACATGCCGCATGAGTCGGGCCGTGCCCAGAGGACCGGGACGCAGACCATATACCCCGGCAATCTCTCGTACCATGCGGATATTGCGCCATAAAAACAACGCGCTGTCCAGCAGGGCCAGGGGACTGATCACCGCCAGCATGGCCGCCGAGGCGGCATGACGCCCGATCACCCGCAAGGCCGCCTCGTCCAGAGGCCGCAATGCCCGGGAGGAGAAGAGCTCCAGCATCTCCCGATCCCCCAGATGGGCCTGATTCATGGCCTGAAACGCCTCCAGGGACTCTTGCAGTTCGGCCCGGTGCCCATGTTGATCCGTCAGACGCCGGATCAATCCCGGGGCGTTGCCGAAAGATCCGCCGGTCATCAGGGTGGCCGCCTCGTTGCGCAACGCCCCCTGCACCCGCAACGCCCGCAAGGCGAGCAGCTCCCGTATCACCCCCTGGCTCAGAATCACCAGCAGCACCGCGATCAATCCTCCGAACAGAACTCCCAGGAGTGGATGCAAACGGTATTGATTGGTCAGAAACAACGCGCACTCCTCCAGCCCAAGCCCCAGCACCAGCAAGGCCGCAGACCAGAAAAACCAGCGCCAGCGGCTCCCCAGACGGGAGAATTCCGCCTCCTGCAACGGCTGGTCCGGATCCGGCAGCTCCTCTTCCCGGGGCTGGGTCCGTTCCGCGTCGTTGAGGGTCAACAGAACCGGGGCCGAAACCCGGGGAGACTCTTCGGGGGGTGGTTCGGGGGAGAGCTCCACCGGAGCGGTCCAACTGAAACGAGGGGTCATGTGAGTTTGTCTCCCACCAGAAATTCCAGCGCCTGATCCAGACGGATATGCGGTGGCGTCGGGCTCTCCGCGTCCGGCGGACGACGGGGCTCGAACTCCATGAAATGAAAACGGTGCATATCCCATTCATCGGCCTCGGGCACGTTCTCCGGGATCTCCCCGGGGAACAGAAGAGTCTCTTTTTCCCGGCCTTTCGGAGTGCCCTGGACAAATGAGAGGCGTCGGCCCTGGTGTTCCCGGACCACGGTGCGGGTGCAGCGCAAAGAGGCCAACGCCTGACTCTGCACCTGCACCCCCTGAAAGGAGGCGTCGTTGGCGGAACGGGCCACCAGTCTGCGCAACAGCCGCTCCATGTTGTGATGCTGATTGGCCGCCACATAATCCGCCTTGGTGGCGGCGAACAGCAGCCGGTCGATGCGGGGCGCGAACAGCCGGGAGAGCAGACTGGAGGGGCCATGATGGAAATTCTCCAGAATGGCCCCCAAAGAGGTATGCATGTCGGCAAAGGCGCTGGGACCACGATTCAGGGCGCCCAGCAGATCCAGCAACACGATCTGCCGGTCGAAACGGGAGAAATGGCGCTTCAAAAACCCTTCGGCCACCAGTTTCTGATAGGAGGCGTAGCGGTTGGCCATCTCGTCCCGCAGGGAGCCGGGGGGCACCCCTTCCGCGCCGGGACGGGCCAGAGGACAGAAGGTCAGCAATGGCGCTCCCTTGAGATCCCCGGGAATGGTGAATCGTCCGGGTTGCAGAAAACTCAGTCCGATCTTCGACTGCTTGCAAGACATCAGAAAATCGGTATACCGCTCCGCCGCCGGACGCATGATCGCCTCTTCCGCCGGGGCCGACGGATCCACTCCGGCCATGTGGGCGCGCCAGTGGGCCGCCAGGGTACGCCTGGGTTCCTCCTCGCACAGGCGCAAGGTCTGCTCCGACCACTCCTCGAAGGTGAGTTTCAGCATGGGCAGATCCAGCAGCCACTCCCCCGGATAGTCGATGATGTCCAGATAAAGGGTGGAGGAGGGGGCCAGCTTGCGACTCATGAGGCCCGCCGGCTTGAACCGGATCGCCAGCCGGATGGCGCTGATGGCGTCCGTGGGTACGGGCCAGACCGGTTTGTTGGCAAGCAAGGCGCGCACGTGCCGCTCATACGGAAAGGTGGGAATCTCCCGGTCCGGCTGCAGCATGATCCGGGTGCCCAGCAGCCGGTTTTCCGCGACCACGTTCATGCCCGGCAGGTTGGAACCCTGCAGGGCGTGCAGCAGATGATGAATCAACGTGGTGGTGAAGACGGTCTTGCCGCTCTGGTTGAGACCGGTGACCGCCAGACGCACCGTGCGATTCAAGGTCAGATGCACCAGGTCGTCCAGTTGATGGACCACCTGACCCAGTTGACGGGCCAGTCGTTCCGGGTGTTTGTCTTTGAAAAAAGAGATCATGGGCGGGTCATGCGTGGGCGAGGCGCCTCCTGATCCGGGGCGCGCGACTGGGGTGAGTGGGCTGGCGCAGGGGCCGACGTGGGAGGTCTTTCAAGGTTTTTCATCAGATCATCCAAAGAGCCAGGCGCTTTCGGGCCGGATTGGCCCCCCTTTTCCCGGGTCAGTTGTTCCAGATCCCGGTGCAAACGGGTCAAAAGCCCCCGCAACTCCTCCTGTTCCACCTGTTGGATGTACTGTCGGCCATCCGCCGGTGGCGCGCCCGGGACCGCTCCCGGAATCGTTCCCGACTGGCCGCTCCGGGAGGCCAGGGCGTCCTTGTCCATCTGCAGTTGGGTGAGGCGCGTCTCCCGTTCGGAGAGTCTGGCCTCCGCTTCCATCCGGGCGCGGCGCGCCTCGGCGACCTCCTGATCCGACTCCTCGATACGGGTGTTCAGACGGGCGATCTCCCGTTGCAACCGGTCGATGCGCGCCTCCCGGCCATCCAGGGTGGCGGTGGGGGGGATCCCGCCGGGTTGCCCCTGACGTTCCAGGGAGGCATTTCTGGCCTTGAGTTCCGCCACTTCGCTTTGCAAAAGGGCAAGTCCGGTCCGTTCCGCCGCCTGCGAGGAGGGGAGCGGGGCGGAAGCGTCGGTTTTGCCTCCGCTTTGCAACAGCAGTCTGGCGTTCATGTCCGCATTCTCCGCCCGCAGACGGCGGATTTGCGCCTCGGCGGGTTCCGGATGCACAGGTTCACGGGGCGCGGCCATCAGCATCAGCAGCACCACAAACACCATGCCCAAACCAAGATCCATGATCAGGATCGGTATGCCCAGCCAGGACTTTCTCATGCGTTACAGCGTCGTTTCGATGCGTTGTTCCAATTGATGGGGGTCCAGGGGAAAAGCCCCTGGGAGTCGCAACCATAAAAGATATTGAAAATTTTTATGACTGAAAATCAAAACCCTGGGGGAGGAATCCCCCAGACCCCCGCTTTTTTTTTCAAAAATTGGCATCCCGAAACGGGTGCGGTTCAATGCTCCCGCGCCTTGCCCCGGCCACGGTTGGTCAGGAACTGCTCGAACAGATTGGGCAGCTCCTTTCTCTCTTCCACTTCGGGAACGATGATGGCATTCCCCGCCTGGTCCCGATCCAATCCCGCGATCACCTGGGCCACCACCTTTTGATTGTTCTGGGTCAGGCGTGTCAAAAGAACCTCTGCGGAACGGGTGAAAGTTCCATCCATGCGGGTGTTGAAGCTCTCCACCGCGTTCATCAACGAATCCACCGCTTCCCGGCCAGCCCGGATCGACCCTTCGTTG
This sequence comes from Magnetococcales bacterium, assembly GCA_015232245.1. Lineage (GTDB taxonomy): Bacteria > Pseudomonadota > Magnetococcia > Magnetococcales > Magnetaquicoccaceae > Magnetaquiglobus. The sequence continues at coordinate 3,850 of JADGAB010000243.1, forward strand.
GCCCGCCGGGTCTCCTGGGCCAGAGCGCTCAAACCATGCAAGGATTCGGCCTGCTTCTCCAATGCCCGGGCGGCCACCTCCATCCGGTCCACGATGCGCATCCAGGACTCCTGTTCGGAACGGGCCAGCAGGGGCGCTCCATCCACCATCATCGTCCGGGAAGCCTCCCCCGGCGCGCTCTGGGTCAGTTGCAGGGATATCTCCCGGGCCAATTGCCGTCCCTCTTCCCGCAGCCCCTCCAGCAGTGGCCCCCAGGCCGTCGGATCGCCGCCGACAGCGCTTCCCGGAGCCATTCCCGTCAACGGGGTGCGCAGATGCTGCTCGAAGGCTTCCAGAAGAGTCGCCAGCCGTTGATGGATCGATTGCAGCGTGGGATGCAATGCCTGCACCGCCGCCGTGGTCTCCCGGAGATCCGGATGACGCTCCTTGAGCGCGGCAATCAAACGATTGTTCTCTTCACGCAGCACCCGGATCAAGGGATCGGGTTTGGTATCCTGAGTGTCGGACTGGCGGTGCTGCTCCATGGTGAGCCGTTCCGGGGTGATGAACTCCAGACGGGTGTTGAGTTGGTCGCACAGGGTATCCAGCCACCCGGCCAGACGTCGCTGCCATACACGGCTGCGCCAGGCCATGATCCAGGCGGAGACGAATCCGGCGATCGAGGCGAGAAATTTCAACGAGGCCATGCCCAGCATGCCCCGCAAGGCCTGTCGGGAGAGCTCCGCGTCTCCGGTGTTCAACCCCCGGGCGGCAAAGTGCAAGGCCCCCACCAATCCCAGAAAGGTGAACAGCAGACCGGCTCCCGCCAGCCAGGTGGGGAGGGCTTCCAGGCGTTGCGTCCGGAGGTGAGTGGAGAGCAGCGCCTCGTAGCCGAAAAAATTCTCCGGACGCTGGGTGCACAGAAGCACCCCCTGGGAGTCGTCCGCCTGGATCAGGGTGGCGGTGAAGTGACGCCATGCCTTGGCAATGTCCGGCAGGGCGGTCAACATGAGATCCAGACGGGAAAAATGTTGAATGAAACCCTGGGTGGTGTCCGGTGTTTCGTCGAGAAGCTGTTGCGCCTCGCGGAGTTGACGGTGCAGCGGATCCAGAAAGTTCTCCCGGGTTAGCCACCATGCCGTCAGTGCCCAGAGGGGGATCAGGATGGTCGGGATCCACGGGGTTACCGGGTGGTCGAGAAGTGTGAAAATCCAGTCCAGCATGGGTTCCGGCTCCGGGATGGCCAATCGATGATCCGCAACCGTTTCGGGATGCGTTGTTTTACCTATAGGGGTCCAGGGGGATTATCCCCCTGGTGGGATCCAAGGGCAAAGCCCTTGGGACTTTGCTTTTGACTTTGCCTTTGGCGCGCTTCTCAAAAGGGAATTGCGAAGCGATTCCCTTGGA
>JADGAB010000244.1 GCA_015232245.1 Magnetococcales bacterium
TTCGCTCCAAGAAGACCAGCGCCAGCACTCCCGATCAGACGGAGTAGCCCCATGTGGCCCTGGATCGCACGCCACGTTGAGGACGTGGAAGAGAACACCATTCGTTCTTGTTCCCCTGCCGTAGTGTAACGGCCCCAGCCGTGGGGGATGCCACGGCATTAATTTAAATAATTTATCTCATTGCATGTCTGTACCACCAACAAGGAGTCATCATGTACCAATGCCTTCATGACCCTGTTTACCGGGTTTTGTTCTTCGGGGCTATCCTGGGAGGAGTGTTTATTCTCCTGATGATTTTCCGGTCGTGGCGGAAACGTCATAACCGGAGACTGAACAGGGTCTGTCCACTGATTTTCCACTCGTAAACACCAACAACTCAAGGAGGCCGTCATGGCCAGACCGCGCAAGAAGCCAATCGAAATCGAAGAGGAACAGGTATCCGTCCTGGACACGACCGAATCAGACATCCCTGTGATGGGGGTCGGAGAGGTGGTCGAGGAGGAGATCAAGCCATGGAACGATGAGGCCAGGTTGGCCGAAAAGCAGATGCTGGGGGATATGGCCAATATGGTCATGGACCGCATCAAGACTCTGCCGACAGTGTGGTTAAAAATGTCCCCGAGCCAACAGCAGGACGTGGTGTCCAGCGTGACCGCCGGCTGTCAGGGGATCGTACGTAACGCCATCGAGATCATGGCATCGAAGGGGCGCAGGATCATCACCGGCATCATGAAGCAGGTGACGATCAAGGACGAAATCCAGATGACCATCACCTGTCTGCGGTCGCCCGAAGCGTGTGCCGCCATGGGCATGGCCGCCGCCGGTGGCACGGTGGCTTTCCTGCTGCTGGAAACCGAGGGCCTGCTTGCCCTGGGGGATCCGATCCAGGTGGGCATGGTGCAGGGTGAATTGAATTTGGACTCTCTGACGATGGAGTGTTCGCATCTTCCCGTCGAGATCCCTCCCTACCCGCCGTGGACGGAGGATCATCCCTGTGCCATCTGCACGTCCTCTGCCTGTTTTGATGCTGCGCAGATCGACTGCGATCCGCAATCCCAGGAGTGCCCGCTGTGACCGATACCCTGAATGGATTCGTCAATCTGCCGGAAGACGCCTACCACTCCAGGCCAGAAGTAAGCGCCACCTGGCTTAAAGAGCTGTGCCGCTCCCCTGCTCACCTGAAATACCTTATGGACAATCCCCCCGAGCAGACTCAGGCCATGCGATTCGGCAGCGCCGTGCATGCCCTGCTGCTGGAGCCGGATCGGTTCGCAACCCTGTACGGGTGCCGCCCTGAAGTTGACGCCAGGACAAAGGCGGGGAAAGAGGCGATCCAGGCTGCCGAGTCGGAAGGGAAAACGCTCCTCAAAGTGGACGAGTGGCAGGCCCTTTCCATGATCAGGGCTTCGATTGAAGCCCATCCTGCGAAAATTTTGCTTTCCGGGAATGGACGCCGTGAGCAGGCAATTTTCTGGCAGGACCGGGAAACCGGTATCCGATGCCGGTGCAAGCCGGATTATTTAGGTATCCATCATGTGGTGGACATCAAGACAACCACCGACGCATCTCCGGATGGGTTCCGGAGGGTGGTGGAAAATCTGAAATACATGATCCAGGCCACGCATTATCTCAACGGGATCGAGGAGATCACCGGAGAGCGTCCGCGATGGTTTTTCCTGGCCATCGAAAAAGAACCCCCCTATGTGTGCGCGGTTTATGAGCCGGATGATGAGGCAAGATGTTGGGGGAAGAAAAAGGTCTCCCGCCTGTTGCAGGAGTATGCGTCCTGCCTGGAATCCGGACATTGGTATGGATACGGGGATAATGCAATGTTGATGTCGATTTCTGATTGGGCGAGGAGAGAGAGGTGAAGAAGAACATCTGCACGATAACTCCGAGGTTGCCGGTGATTGGTCGGGTGAAAATCGGCGAAAAGGGCGAGGCGCGCCAGTCCAAGAGTGGCGGTGAGTATCAGATCCCGGTCAAACTTGACCATTTTCTTATCACCAAAAATGAACGTGGCCAGGACGGCAATCTGGTGCGCGACAGCTATACGATGGGATTGCTTTCCAAGAATGATAAGCCGTTGCGGATGATCCCGGTGCGGCTGGTCTTCAACGATCCTGAGGCGAATTTCCAAAGCCAGTTTTGCCGCTACGATGGTAAGACGCTTTTTTGTCGCGGGGATGGTGACACCGCCTTGGAATTGAGTGCCGACGGGCAATTTCAGAAACGCCAGTGCTCCTGCGGCAAGCAGAGTCCTGATTACAAGGGGCGCGACCGGTGCAAGATCAACGCCTCTCTCACGTTCATCATTGACGGTATCCCGATGTTTGGAGGGGTCTGGCGGTTCACCACGACCAGCTACAACACCACGGTCGGCCTGATGTCGAGCCTGAGTTTGCTGCATTCGGCCACTGCCGGGAATATCGCCAATATCCCCCTGATTCTGCGCCTGGACCCCAAGACCGTCCAAACCCCGGACGGGAAACAGTCCACCGTGTATATCGTTTCTCTGGTGTTTCGCGGCACCCCGGCTGAACTGATCGAGGAGGCTACCAAATCGGCGCAATTCCGCCTGCAATACATGTCGGAGTTGCAACGCATTGAGTCGTCCATGCTGAAGGCTCTGCCAGGACCGTCCATGGAGGACGAGGAGGAGTTCTATCCCGAGCAGCAGGACGGCTACGAGGAAGAGACCGCCGAACCCCATGGGAAGGCGCGGGCCGGAACACCAATCAACGAGATCGTCACACAGACTGAATCGATCAATAACGCATCCGATCAGAAAGAAAAACCGCAGCAGACCACCACCAGCAGCATCAGCACCCCGGACCCATCCACCACTTCCAAGACGACCACCACCACTCCGGCACCCACCACCACTCCGGCACCGGCATCATCCGGAGCAAGGCGGGCCGTTTCAGCCACCACCCCCAACAACAGCAACCCGTTCTGATAGAGATCGCCATGGAACTGACAGTGCAAAATTTTCTCGGGATCAGCGAAGCGCGCATCGCCATTTCTGACGGCATCACCCTGATGGCTGGAGAGAACGGGGCCGGGAAATCCAGCCTCCTGCGAGCTGCCGCCGCATGCGCCACCGGGAGTGTCATCCCCGTCATCCTGCCATCCGGCAAGGAGGCGATTCTTCGGGGCGAGTCCAGGATCATGGTCCATGCCAAAGGAAAGAAAGGCGTGGCCAAGATGAGCCATGGAGAACAGGAGATTACCCTGACGTGGCCCGCGAATACCACCAAGGGGCAATCGCCGGTCAACACTACCCTGCTGTCGGCAGGATTGGTGGAGTGGATGGGGATCCCCTCCAACGCACGCAGGGAATACCTGTCAACCGCCATGGCCAAGGGCGGATTGACGGTTGAGCCTGTCCTTGATGACCTTGCCAATGCCATGAGCGCTGCAGGCGTCGTGGATGAGAAATATATCCAGTACGTCTGTGGATTGATCGAGAAAGATGGTTGGGATCCGGCATTGCAGGTGATTTCCAGCAAATGGTCCGAGGTCACCGGCATGTGGCGTGCCGTTTCCGGCGAAGCCTATGGCCCGGATAAGGTCAAGGAGTGGCGTCCAAAAGGATGGGATACGGATCTGGATGGATGCATCGATATCGGTGTCCTTGCCAAAGCGGTGGACGGTGCCAATCGCGCCTTGGAAGATGGCATCTCACGCAGGGCCGTGGACGGTGCCGTTATGGCGACCCTGCGCGCCGAGGCCGCCATTCCGATGATTGACCCAGCCGTTGATGAGGCTGCGCGCGCCGAGGTGCAAAAAAAGATCGATTTGTTGCGCAATGAGGCGCAATCGGAGCATCCAGAGATCAAAACGTTGCAAGATCGTCTGCGCAATATCCAAGGAAAAATCGAGGAGATTCGTATCCGTGCAAGAGATTTGGAAATCTCCCGACCGGTTGCGCCCTCCATCCATCACAAGCCTGATGTGGGCTATCGTAACGCCACCTGCCCGAGTTGCAAAACTCGTCTGCTTGTCACCAATAAGGCAGGCGTCGTGATAATGTACGCCGAGACCAAGACAACCACTGAGATGATGCAACAAGCCGAAACCTCCATCTCCCAGGAGAAAGCAGAGGCGACACGGTGCAAAGAGGCCAACAAGACCATCGACATGGAGATTGCCGGGTTGGCGGATGATCGCAACTCCATGGAGAAAGAGCAGCAAACGTTGACTGCCAGGATCCAGGAGGTGCAACAGCAGAGAATCAAAACACATCATGACCAGATGCAATCCATGGCATCTGAACTGGCCAGTGTGAATGCCCGCATCGCATCAATCAGTCAGAAAAATAAAGCCATTCAGGATGCGATTGCCAAACTGCAACAGATCACCTCCAAGGATGGCGCTACCGTCACCGACGATACCATTGCCCAGCTGCGTTCCGAAGTCGAACGTCACACCCGTCGATTGCATGCTGCAGAGGCAATGGATGCCGCAAAAATCGCTGCAGATCGAGCCGAACGGCTAGCCATCGTCAAAACGATCCTGGCCAAGGATGGCCTGCGCGCATCCAAACTGCGCGCAGCCATGAATCGAATCTCGGAGCTGATCTCCGGGGTCTGTTCCGTCGCATCGTGGCCGGCCATCCCCCTGGATGACGAGCTCAACCTGTCGATGGACGGCAGACCATACACCCTGTTATCCAAATCGGAACAGTTCCGCTGCCAGGTCACCGTTCAGGTGGCCATGGCCCGGCTGGATGGGTCTGACCTTCTGATCATTGACGGTGCGGATATTCTTGACTCAAGCGGAAGGTTTGGGCTGATCCAAATGCTGCGGGCCATGGGCATACGGGCCATGGTGGCCATGACCGCCAAAAAGGACTATGCCGAGACGATTTCCAGGATGTTCGACGCCGCCTTTTGGGTCAATGGCGGGCAGGTGGAAGAGGCGTGAAATGAACACCAAAGATGCCATTAAGATGATCCGCGAAAGATCTCCTCAAGGAGAAGCTGATGGTCTGGTTGAAATATTCCTCGCACACCTGAAGATTGGATTGCCGGTGGATACGGCCTTCGAGGAATGCATGGAAGTTATCTTCAATTGGTCCAGGGAGATCACCGGTGTGCGGGTGGAGCAGTTGCAAAGCATCACCGAAGAAGACGCAATGAGGGAAGGGATTTTCAGGTTCCACACTCCGATGGACCACCGTTTCGATGATCATACTTGGTTTTGGGATGGTTATTCAGAGCGCGTTAAA
>JADGAB010000245.1 GCA_015232245.1 Magnetococcales bacterium
CAAAACCCTGGGGGAAGAATCCCCCAGACCCCCGCTTTTTTTTCACAAGTTTTGAGTGCGGTTCAGCTGGGGGACAGACCCGCACCCGTTTTTTATCTGACTGGCCGCATGCCCCGCAAGAAATAGATCGCGGCCAGAAAAAATGGCGGACCATACCACCACATCGACAACCCGGAGGAGATCATCACCGATGCCCCCACAAACAGCGCCCCGCCGGTGATGGAGGCGGACTGACGGTGCAGGCCCAATCCCAGTCGCCGTTCCAGCCGGGTCAGGGAGGAGGGGTGAATGTGTATGCGCACCCGGTCCGTGGCCAGCCGCTCCAGACCGCTGTACAGCAGCTCCGGCACCATGGCGGCAGAATCGTTGATCTTTTTGACCCGCTCCTTGGCGTCGCGGATTTTGCCCACGGGCCCAAGATTTTCGATCATCCAGTCCCGGATCAGCGGCTCGGCCAGAAGCCACATGTTCAGATCCGGATTGATCTCCCGGCCCACCCCTTCCAGGGTGAACATGGTTTTTTGCAACAGCAGCAGTTGGGGTTGCACCGGCATGTCGAACTGTTCGGTGACTTTGAACAGTTGCGCCAGCAGTCGGGCAATGGAGATCTCCTTGAGGGGTTGTCCGAAGATCGGTTCGCCGATCTGACGACAGGCGTCCTCGAACTCGTCCAGATTGGTATGCCGGGGCACAAAGCCGGCGGAAAGATGCACTTCCGCCACCTTGCGGTAGTTGCGTTCCAGAAAACCTCGCATCAGTTCGGCCAGCAGGATCCGATCCCGCAGGGAGACCCGACCGGTGATGCCGAAATCCAGAATGGTCAGGGTGCCGTCGGGACGCACGAAAATGTTGCCCGGGTGCTGATCCGCGTGAAAAAAACCATCCCGGAATACCTGCTTGAAGAAACTCGTGATGATGTTGCGGGAGATCCGGGTGGCATCCAGCCCCAGCACCGGATGGCCGGAAAGCTCGTCGATGGGAATGCCGTCGCACCACTCCAGGGTGAGAACCCGCCGGGAGGTCAAAGGCCAGATCACATCCAGGGCATGCATTTCCGGATCGTTCTTGAAGTTGTCCTTGAATTTTTGCGCCCGTCCCCCTTCCACCAGGAAGTTCATCTCGTTGCGGATGGTGACCGCGAACTCCTCCACCACCCGGGTGGCCTGGAACCGGTGCAGCTCCGGAACATGGGCGTCGATGAGCCGGGCCAGGGTGGAGAGCATGCGGATATCCTGCTCCACCACCTGCTCCACGTTGGGACGCATCACCTTCACCGCCACATCCCGGCCCTCCCGGGTGGTGGCGCGATGCACCTGGGCCATGGAGGCGGAGGCCACCGGAACCGGTTCGAAATGGGTGAAAAACCGCTCCATGGGGCCATCCAGATCCTCTTCCACCATTTTTTGCACGGTGGCGAAAGGAAACGGCGGAACCTCGTCCTGGAGTTTTTTCAACTCCATGCCGATCTCCTCCGGAAGGGCGTCCATGCGGGTGGAGAGGGCCTGGCCGAACTTGATGAAGGTTGGACCCAGCTCCTCCAGGATTTTGCGCAGCCGGGCCGCCGGGGTGAGGTCCCGACGGAGACGCCGCACCCCGGGCCACAACCCCACCCACCAGGTGAGCAGGGCCAGAGGCCAGAACCGTCGCGACAACAGATCGGCGCCGTAGCGGGCCAGAGTGCTCAAGATGCCGATCAGTCGCAGAATGGTGCGTATGTTGGTAAAGAGCATGGGGGAGTCTTTGGTCCTGTCAAGCGGCTTCGCCCGGAGTGTTCACGGCGGGGTTCTGACCCAGGGATGCCAGATGAAGCCGTTTGGCCGCCCGGGCGATGCGTCCTTCCAGCCGTTCCAACTCCTTGGCCAGGGTCTCGGACTGGGTTTTGAGGGCCTGAATCTGTCCGGTGCGGGGGGGATCCCGGCGGTTGATCCAGGTCTCCAGATTGGTTTCCAGACGGGATCGGGTCTGCTCGGCGGATTTCCGCGCCTGTTTGGCCAGATCCATCAGTTGACGCGCCCCGCTGGCCCCCACAAAGACCGACAACTCTTTTTCCCAGTCGATCTCCACGTTGTCGAGAATGTTTTTGAAACGCAGGCCGGTATCCGTCTCTCCCGAAAGTTGCAACTGACGGGAGAAAAACAGCGAGTCCGGATCCGTGGTGGAGAACAGCAGCGCCAGAAACGCCCCGGCCTGACCCGACATCACCACATGAGGCAGAGAGTCGGAATAGGTGTGGATGAGCACCTCCCCGTCGTGGGTCACCTCCATGAAAAAGGATTGGGATTGATCCTCCACGTGGAATTCGAACACCTTGCCGGAGAGTTCCGTGAGACGGGTTTTGAGTTCCGGATAACGCTTGAAAAACAGATTGAGCACAATCCCCAGGGTGACTGCGGTCACGGGTTTGGGGATCACCTGAAAGGGGAGTGCCAGCAGGGAAGAGAAGATCATGGTCACACCTTGTAGCCGGTATGCACCGCGGCAATGCCGCCGGTGAGATTGTGATGACGCACCTGAAAGAGTCCGGCCTCCTGAAGCATGGCCGAAAAGGTCTCCTGATCGGGAAAGCGGCGGATCGACTCCACCAGATATTGATAGGCCTCCCGGTCCTTGGCCACCCACTGGCCGATTTCCGGCAGCACCTTGAAAGAATAGGTCTCGTACAAAGGTCGCAAAAACGGCAGAGCCACCCGGGAGAACTCCAGACAGAGAAACTGTCCGCCCGGTCGCAGCACCCGGGTCATCTCTTGCAAGGCCACGTCGATTCGGGTGACGTTGCGGATGCCAAAGCCGATGGTCACCGCGTGAAAGGAGTTGTCCGGAAAAGGCAGCTCCTCGGCGTTGCCCTGCACCCAGCGGATGCCGGAGACGCATCCCACATCCGCCAGACGGCTGCGGCCCTGTTCCAGCATGGCGGCGTTGATGTCGTAGACCGTGATCTCCCCCTGGCCCTGGATGCGTTCATGCATCAGGCGGGTCAGATCGCCGGTGCCTCCGGCCACATCCAGCAGATGGTCCCCGGGTTTGATGCGCAGACGCCGTATGGCGAACCGTTTCCAGAGTCGATGAACCCCCATGGACATCAGGTCGTTCATCAGGTCGTAATTCTGGGCCACGGAGTCGAAGACCTGGCGCACCTTGTGGACTTTTTCTCCCAGGGGAACTTCATGGAAGCCGAAGTGGGTGGTGGACGATCCTGTCATGAGATTTTCTAGGCTCCTTGAGATTCGGCACGCTTTCAAAGTGTGCGACAACTATATAAGGGTCCAGGGGGATGGTCTCCCTGGTGGGGCCAGGGGCAAAGCCCCTGGGACTTCAAGCCCTTGGCGCGCCCCGCCAGCCGCCGCCGGCGGCCTGTTTCTGGGCAAGAGGAGCCGTCCGTTTTTCGTTCAGGCGACAAATGGACGGCTCCCAAGGCTGCACGCAAGATTTTTTCACGCGAGGCGTGAAAAAATCTTTTTTGTAAGGCGCGCCAACATCAAAAGATAAAGTCAAAAGCATAAAGTCAAAACTCTGGGGGAGGAATCCCCCAGACCCCCCGCTTTTTTTCAAAAGGTTACCTGCCGAAACTTGAATGGCCGCAACCAATCATCCATCCATCTGCCGATTCTACCGTTCCCGGCCCCGCTTGGGAACCGTTTACGTAACAATGCTGGCAGCTATTTTATCCGATGACACGATCCCTTATTTTTCCAGTGCGTCTGATGTATAATCGTCGGATGGACACCCGACCTTCTTCTCGTTCCACTCCCCGTGCCTTCCGCGATCTGCGGGAGTTCATCGCCTTTTTGTCCTCCCGGGGTCTGCTGATCCGGGTGGATGCGCCGGTGGATCCAAAACTGGAGATCACGGCGATCTGTCAGCGTCTGCTCCTGGAGCAGGGTCCGGCGGTTCTGTTCACCCGTCCCAAAGGGTACGGCATGCCGGTACTGGCCAATCTGTTCGGTACCGAGGAGCGGGTGGGACTGGCCATGGGTCGCCGGGTGGAGGAGCTGGAGAGTCTGGGCGCGTTGCTGGCCGCCCTGCGTCAGCCCGAGGCCCCCCGGGGTCTGGGGGATGCCCGGGATCTTTTGTTGCGGGTGGCCCGGGCCCGGCACATGCCGACCCGCACCCTCTCCCGCCCTCCCTGCCGGGAGCTGGTCTGGGAAGGGGAACAGGTGGATCTGGGACGCCTGCCGGTGCAGACCTGCTGGCCCGGCGACGCGGCTCCGCTCATCACCTGGGGCGTGGTGGCGACCCGGGGTCCGGACGGCGGTCCCGTGAATCTGGGCGTCTACCGCATGCAGGTGCTGGACCGGCGTCGGGTGATCATGCGCTGGCTGGCCCATCGGGGCGGCGCCCAGCATCTCCGGGCCTTTGGCGGTCGTCCCATGCCGGTCTCCGTGGTGCTGGGATGCGATCCGGCCACCCTGCTGGCCGCCGTCACCCCGGTGCCGGAAAGCCTCTCCGAATACGCCTTCGCCGGCCTGCTCCGGGAGAGCCGGGTGGAGGTGGCCCCGGAGTCCGGCGGCTATCCCCCGGTGCCCGCCCATGCCGAAATCGTTCTGGAAGGGATGGTGGATCCCGATGAACTGGCCGCCGAAGGCCCCTTCGGGGACCATACCGGCTATTACAACGAGGTGGACTCCTTTCCGGTCTTCACCGTGCGGCGCATGAGCATGCGCCGGGAGGCCATCTATCTTTCCACCTTCACCGGACGCCCCCCCGATGAACCCGCCATCCTGGCCCTGGCCTTGAACCGGGTCTTCACCCCTCTGCTGAAAAAACAGTTTCCGGAAATCGTCGGCTTTCACCTCTCCATGGAGGCCTGCTCCTATCGGGTGGCGGTGGTGGCCCTGCAAAAAGGGTATCCGGGACACGCCTTCCGGGTCATGGTGGGGTTGTGGGGATTTTTGCGGCAGTTTCTCTATGTGAAATACATCGCGGCTCCCCAAAGCTTTTCGCAACGTGCTGCGTCCTTCATCGCCTCTCGACACCAAGGCATCCACCGTGTGCCCTTGAATTGCTTTCTGTCACCTACAAGTTTTGCAACTTCATTTCACACTTTCGACATGTTCTTGTACGAACATGCATGCCTGTTCCATTCAATTGTCAAAGATCGCGCCTCGAGCGGGTTCCGTTTCGAGAGTCGTGACTCTTCTCATTCAATATCGATCATCGGTGTGAACGCTGGCCCAGATGGGG
>JADGAB010000246.1 GCA_015232245.1 Magnetococcales bacterium
CCCCGGGTGAGACTCAAAGGGGTTCCGTCGAACGCCTCGCCGGTGGCCACTTCCACCTGTCCTTCCATCCAGGTGAGGCGTCCCACCGCGGCCAGCAGCAGAAAAAGAGCCAGGGCCAAATGGAACACCAGCAGCCCGGGACGGGAGACAAAAAAGGTGGAACTGCCCAGAAAGGCGGCCAGGTTGACCCCGAACACCCCCCCGCCGATCCCCAGAACCAGCAGGGACCAGCCCGGATCCCGGTAGACCCAGGGCAGGAGCAGCACCAGCCACAAAAGCACAATCGCGGAGATCTTGAGGGATGCGAACCGTTCCAGAATCATGCTGTCAGGGATCATCCTCAAAGAATCAGGGGCCACTCTTGCAATTCTCGTTGGAATCCCGCATCCAGTTCCTGCCGGTCTGACCATTGCCCGGCGCGCCGGAGGAACCGCAATCCGCCGCGGTCCAGGTGCCGCTGGCCTTCCAGGTTTTGACCTTGAGCACGGAACGGAGATAGTACGGGGCAACGTTCACGGTGGCGGTGGTATTGTTACGCATCTGGGTACCGGCGCTCTTGTTGGCCTCGGGGCCCACATCGTTCAAATTGACCAGAAACGCCTTGTTCTTCCAGCCATGGGGGACGGCCACATGACACCAGCCGCACTTCATCGAGCCGATCTTGTCGGCATGATAACCGTGCAGGTTCTGATCCTTCTCGCAACAAAAGCCGCTCTGAGTGCTATTTTTTACCGCATAATTATTATAATTATGACACTTGAAACAGAGATCACCCTGCTGGCCACTCCCGGTAGCATTGCTCCAACCCCCTTTCAGGATGAAATCCTTGCTGGAACCATGGGGTCCCCAGGGTTTGCCGGTATCCGGCACCGCGGTGCCGTCTGCCGTGGCCGAGCCGTGGCAATCGGTGCAGTACATGGTCAGGTTGCCGATGAACGCTCCGGCGGAACCGTTCCAGGGAGCGAGAAAAATGGAGGAGTTGGCCCCGCCCCTTTCTGTGAGGGTGCGTCCCGTGGATTTCATCACCGGATGCCAGGAGCGGTGGTTGGTGAGGGTCGGTTCGGGAATGCCTCCCACCCCTTTCTCGCCCCGGGCGTTGTCCGGGGACTGAAACTCCATGGACTGATTGGTGTACCGATCCCCGACAGCGAAATTATTCAAGGATAGCCCGTTGGTGCCGGTGATGGCGGGTCGTCCGGTATCATTGTAGCCACCGCCGTCGTTGTAGGCATAATTCGAATGACACTTCAGACAGACCTGATACTCCTTGGTGACCGGTCCATCCGTGGAACAGTCGGTAGAGTGGGATGAATCCCCGCACAACAGCTTGAAGGAGGAGGGGAGATCAAGGAAATTCTCCCCCACATAGACCGGTTCCACCCCGGAGATGCCCCGCAACACCCCGGAGGCGGCATTGCTGTGCTGGGTGGTGTCGCTGTGGGTATGGGTGGCCTGTCCGGCGGTGCCGGAGCCGTCATAAAGGGTGTTTTTGGTCACCCGGTGTGGATTGTGGCAATCGGTACACTCCACGTGACGATTGGTCAGATCCCCCTTGCCCAGCAGCAGGGGATCCTCGACAAAATGGGCTCCGGCGTGGGTGGGAACTCCGGACCAGTTGGTGAGCAGATTCGAGGAGAGCCGGGCGCCGATGTTGTGGACCTCCCGGCCCGCCGGCTGATCCGAGGATTTGATCGGCATGTGTTTGTTGCCGGTGGTGGTGAAGTCGCTCTTGATGTCCGGCGCGGAGTTCCCGGTGGCGTTGAGGATGCTTTCCGTGCTGGTGGTGTGACACTGATAACAGGTCTCCTCCAGAGCCGGATTGCCGGTGCGTTTCGGGGACTGGGTGCTGTCGGTCCCCTCCCGGAGCAGACGCCGGGCGCCGGGCACGGTATGGGTGTCGTGACAGTTGAGGCAGGCGGCCTCCCAGACGGCGATGTTGTCGGAAAACTCCCGTTTTGCAGCAGCGCTGCCGGTGCCGGACTTGTAGGTTTCCGAAGCGTCCGTGGAGTTGGCGTGGGCCGAGGTGGCCCAGGCGTGGTGCCCCTTGTTGTGACAGGCCAGACAGATGATATCGTTGTCTGAACTGAAATTCTCGCCGCTGGGATTGGCCTTCTGGAAGCGGTTCAGGCGCAGAAACTTGATGCTGGCGGTCTCGTTGGGATCCCGGATGTGGGGATCGTGGCAGGAGGCGCATTGCACCTTGTTTTCATCCAGTGGGATCAACGGTTTGGGATTGACTCCCGCCTGACGCTGACCGGTGATCAGGGTGGTACCGCTGGTGAATGGCGGGGAGCGCAACTCACCGTCCGCTGTTGCCAGGTTGGCGTCGAAGGTGAACGAAATGGGATGATCGTTGGACAGATCGGTCCCCAGATTGCGGGTGAAGCCGGTATCGGTGCCATCCCCGGCAGGCATCTTGCCTGCGGAGGTGCCGCTCATGGAGATGGAGGCGGAAGATTGACCACTCAGGACATTCACCGAACCGATGGCCAGGGTGCCGTCGTGGCAGGAAAGACAGAGCTTGGAGGTGCCACCCGGTCCCTGGCGGAGTTCGGTGATGTCGGCGTCGATGGAGGTGGATTCGTAGGTGGTGTAGCTGGAGGTGGACAACTGACGGTTCCACAGGGGGGTGGAGACTCCGGTTCCCTGGGTGGCGCCGTGGGGGGTGTGACAGAAGACGCAGACCTGATCCTCGCTGTTGGCCTTCACCGTGCGGGTGGGACCGCCGGCGTAATCGGTGTTGGAGAGATTGTGCTTGGTGCGGCGCACATCGGAGATCCGCCCGGCCAGGGCCGCGGAGACCCCGCCCAACACCAGGATCAACACCAGCATGAGCACCCGAACCGGACGTCCTTTCACCCGTCGCCTCCCAGAAACTGGAGAATGATCACCCGCCCGTTGAACATGTCGGCCACGTAGACCCGTCCCGCCAGATCAAGCCACACCCCGTTGGGCAGATAAAACTCCCCGATCCTTCGGCCCGTTCCGCCAATGGGCATCAAGAACTGACCATCCCGGTTGAAAATCAGCACATGGTCGTAGAACGACTCCACCACATAGATGTTTCCTTCCCCGTCCACCGCGACCCCCTTGGGACGGGACATGTCTCCCATCATGCGGCCCCGTTTGCCCAGGGTGCGAATAAAGTTTCCCTCTTCGTCCATGATCTGGATTCGGGCATTGAGGGTATCGGCAATATACAGTTGATTGCGGGCAAAGGCCAGGTGGGTGGGGCTGTTGAACTCCCCGTCCTTGTCGCCGCCCTTGCCGACGATCTCAAGCAGTTTACCCTCCCGGTCATAAAGCCTGATCTGGTCTGCAGCGGTATCGGCCACGTAAAGGATCCGTTTTTCCGCATTCCAGGCCAGCCCCGTGGGTCGTTTCAACTCTCCCCGGCCAATCACGCCCACCGGTTTGCCCTGAGCATCCAGACGGGCCACCAGGCCCAGTTCAGAGTCGGCCACGAACACTTCATCATCCGATCCGGCGGCGATGCCCACCGGAGAGAGAAACGGTTGGCCCGGCAGGGCGTTGCGCCAGATAGCGAACTCCCCCTTGATCGGATCGAACATGAACACCGCCAGATGGCCCATATCGGTGACCAGCATGCGGCCATTCCGGTCCACGCAGCCGCTTACGGGACGCTGCAGATTCAGGTTGCGTTCCGGGTCAAACCCGGTATCCACATCGATGCCCGCCAGCCAATAAACCCAACTGCGGGTGGTTTTGAGGCTTTCGTCTCCGGAGATGCGGAAATTGGTCACGCCGCGGAGTTCGCCGATGTATTCATAGCGCGGGGTTTCCGGCAGCGAGGGCCACACCGGACGCTGCGAGGGCTTGAGTCGTTCTGTTCCCAGGATCATTTCATGCTGAATCGGGGCACAGGCGCTCAACAACAACAACAGCACCACGACAAGAGAACCCTTTCCCATGTCACTCCCCGAAAATGGGAATCACCAGAATCCCGGCCCACCCGCCTTGTGTCCACCCCGGATGCCGGTCTGCATGCCCTTGCGGCCAGAATGGCAACGGTGACAGTTGTCCAGACCCCAGGCGATTTCGTTATTATGACACATCCCGCAATATTTGCCATCCATCAACTTCATCATGTTGATGTCGTTGCTGCCGGCCCGCATCTGGAAACCCAGTTCCGAATGACACACCTTGCAGCGGAAACGGATGCGGTGAAACCAGTGGGGATAGATCACCGGTCGCATGCCGTTGGCCTCGGAGAGGCGGTTGAGCACCACATCCGCGTATTCCGCCCGGGCCAACTCCACGGTGAACAGCTCCGAGAGCACCAGCATCAGCCCGGCGACATACGCCACCGTCCACCAGAAGTTATTTTTTGGCCGGGGCAGCATTCTGCGCTCCCAACTGTCCCCGGAAGGTATCCGGAGAGACACTGTGACATCGTTTGCACTCGGTCAGGGGAAAGGCCACGGCCCCGTGACACTGGCCGCAGAATTTTCCTTCGAGAATCTGAGCCATCTTGATCCCCGAGCCATTGAATTTGGTCTTGAAAATCCCCTCGTGACAGTTGACGCAATCGAGCCATTCGGTATGGGGTTTGTGGGGAAACCGGACAAAGGGCTGATCCCCGGTATTGCCGTAGATCAGATCCAGATCCAGCACATTGACTTTGGTTTCCGGCAAGATGTTGGTGCGGGGCTGGATATACCCTTTCTGGAGGGCCTCCACCCAGTTGACCAGATTGCCGGAGCCATCCCCGGGGAGCACTTTCATGGCCTCGGCGGGATTTTGCAGATCCTGGACCGAAGTCCCCTGGGGGTCGTGCACATCATCCTTGTCCACAGCCTTCCAGTTCCGTTTGTCCCCGGCGCCCCACACCGGCGAGACCACCAGCAAAACACATCCCAACGCCAGCCAACGCCACCATGCCCGCTGCATTTCAATCCCTCCTGCCCGCTTTTTATTGAACACACCCGCCCGGCGATGTTGCACTGTTGAAAAAGCTCCCATTTCTGGATGCGTTGTTTTGTTGATAGGGGTCCAGGAATGAGGCCCTTGGGAGTTCCTCTTTTGACAAGTTTTGGCAAGGGGGTCGAACCATTTTACGCCAAACCGCAACCATTTCTGAATGTTGATTTTCAGACCCGGCGGCAATGCAGGACGCACGGCTGGAAAGGCACCGCTTCGCGGCCTGCTGGGCGCGCG
>JADGAB010000247.1 GCA_015232245.1 Magnetococcales bacterium
GGTTGCAGTCGGTGCCGGGAGTGGCTGAAGTCGCGTCCGTTGGAGGTTTTCAGAAGCAGTATCAGGTCAACGTCAATCCGCAGGCGTTGCAGGCATACAACATTCCATTGTCAAAAGTGATCGAAGCGGTACGCATCGATCACTTTTGACAATGGAATGTTGTATGCCTGCAACGCCTGCGGATTGACGTTCAGGGTGACCGCCTTGAAGTGGAGGTTGTCGGTTGGGGTCGGGATGAGGAGTCCTGGTCGATCGATCATATCGTGATCTATGGCGACCCGTCCGCTTCGATTATTTGGGATGATCTGGACAAGGTGTTGCTCAATACATACGCCCATGCTCGACAGATGGACGATCTGCCCATCTTTGCCGCCGCCATCGACACCGGCGGACATAACACGACGCAGGCATACGCATTTTGTCGCGACAGGTACGACCGACGGGTATGGGGCATCAAAGGCACCGGCGGCATGGGCAAACCCCTTTGGCCGCATCGAGCCAGTCGCAACAACAAGGGCCGGATTCCTTTGTTCGTGATCGGCGTGGATGCGGCCAAGGAGACCATCTATGCGCGGTTGCGCATTCAAACCCCAGGCCCTGGATTTTGTCACTTTCCGCAAAACAGGGATGCTGAGTGGTTTTGCCAGTTGACCGCTGAAAAAATGGCGACCCGATATGTCAGAGGTCGCCCAATCCGTGAATGGAAAAAGCCGGATAACGCACGTAATGAGGCCCTCGACTGCCGGGTTTATGCCCTGGCTGCCCTGCATGGGATCATGAACATGGGATTTCGTCTCAACGTTGAGGCGGATTGGCAGGCAGAAGTTCCGATTAAAGAGGGAATTCTTGTTGCCACGTCTGCCGCGATGTCCAAAAAAATGGATGTGGAACAAATACCATTGATGACAAATAGCACATCACAGACCAAAAAACCCCGGTGGCTTGGTGGCCGCCGTAACGGATGGTTGGAGAGAAACTGATGCCATTCACACAGGCAGAACTGGATGGATTAAAGGAGGCATACGCCTCTGGTGCCCTACGCGTCGTCCATGAGGGCAAAACGGTTGAGTACGGTTCGGAAGCCGATTTGTTGCGCCGGATCCGCATGGTCGAACAGGAATTGAAGGTTTCCAGTGGCGGTCAAAATACGCCAAGTGTCAGCTATGCCGGCTTTTCACGGGGATGATCCGCATGAAAATTCTTGATCGTGTTCTGGCAGAGATCTGGCCAGAGAATACGATTCGCCGCATCCAAGCCAGAATGGCACTGGCCCAGGCAAATGCCGCCATGAACATCATGCGCCGTGAGTATGATGGGGCCAAAACAGGGCGTCGTACCGATGGATGGATCACAGCTGGCAAGGACGCCAATGCCGAGATCTCCACAGCATCTACCCGGTTGCGGAATCGCGCCAGGGATCTTGTCCGAAACAATCCGTTCGCGGCCAAGGCGGTCATCACCTATGCCGCCAGCATGGTCGGCTCCGGCATCCGTCCCCGGCCCAAGGCCGATTCCAAGGCACTCGACGCCCGGATCACCGGCCTGTGGGAGGATTTCTCCAACCAATGCGACGCCGATGGCCGCACCAATTTTTATGGCCTGCAGACCCTCATGGTCCGCAGCATGGTGGAGAGCGGCGAGTGCCTCCTCCAGATGATCAGCCGACCCGCATCCTCCGGGCTGACCGTGCCGCTGCAACTGCGGGTGCTGGAGGCAGATCATCTGGATGTCACCCGCGACCGCAACCTGCCGGGTGGCGGATTCATCCAGCAGGGCATCGAGTTTGACGGTTCTGGCAGCCGGGTCGCCTATTGGCTCTATCCGCAGCATCCTGGGTCGGCGACCACATCCAGCACATCAAGTGCCATAAAGAGTATTCGCATTCCGGCCTCTGACGTGATCCATCTGTTCGACCGGATGCGGCCCGGCCAGAACCGGGGCGTCACCTGGTTCGCGCCCGCCTTGCTGCGCATGCGTGACCTGGATGACTACGATGAAGCGGAGCTGGTACGCAAGAAAATCGAGGCATGCTTTGTCGCCTTCGTGGTCAACGCAGACCCTGGGCAGGTTATGACCCAGGTGAAAAACGCATCGGATGAAAAGCGGGTGGAATCGTTCGAGCCTGGCATGATTTCATACCTGCCTCCAGGCAAGGATGTCCGTTTTGGATCGCCCGCGTCTACGTCTGGCTATGTGGAGTACATGCGTTGGCATTTTCATGCGGTGTCCGCGGCCATGGGACTGACCTACGAGCTTTTGACCGGCGATCTTTCCCAGGTCAATTACTCCTCGCTCAGGGCCGGGCTGATCGAATTCCGTCGCCGGATCGACGCCATGCAGCGCCAGTTGCTGATCCCGCAGCTCTGCATCCCGATCTGGAACCGGTTTCTCACCACGGCCCAGGCGGCAGGTCTTATCGGTTCTGGCACGATCCGCACCCAATGGACACCACCTCGTTTCGAGGCCGTGGATCCGCAAAAAGACACCATGGGCGAGATTCTGCTGATCCGGGCCGGTTTGATGTCGCTCGCCGAAGGCATCGCCCGTCAGGGCTACGACCCCGACATCGTGACGGCGGAATTCGCCGAGATGAACAAGGTGCTGGATCAGCTTGGTCTCGTGCTGGATACCGATCCCAGAAAATCGACCCGCAACGGGCAACAGAAACCTTTGGAGAACACCAATGCCAACCACGATTGACCTGCCGATGCAAATCCGCTCGGCCAACTTTGTCCCCGGAAGCGTGAACGCCGAGGCGCGTACCGTGGAATTGATCTGGTCCACCGGGGCGACTGTCCGCAGGCGGGACTGGATGACCGGCGTACCCTATGACGAAACCCTCTCCCTGGAAGTCTCCAGCGTGGACTTGGGCCGCCTCAATGGCGGGGCCCCGTTGCTTGACAGCCACCACGCCGCCGCCCTGGAGGGCATCATCGGCGTGGTGGAACGGGCCTGGATTGCCGATGGCGTCGGTCGCGCCGTGGTGCGTTTTTCCCAACGGGAGGACGTAGCCGCCATCTTCAAGGATGTCTGCGACGGCATCCTGCGCAATATCTCCGTCGGCTACACCGTGCGCAAATACGAAATCACCGAGGAGTCCGGCAAGGTGCCGCTTTGGCGCGCAGTGGACTGGATCCCTCTGGAGTTGTCTGTGGTGCCGATTGGTGCCGATCCCGGCGCGGGCTTTCGTTCGTCCGAACCCGGCAAGAACCCCTGTCTTATGATCCATATTCGAGGAGCCAACATGCCTGATCAAACGCCCACCATGCTTCAAGTGGCGACCGAATCTGTCGCAGAGACTGTCACCCGTCAGGCGACGCAAGCCCAGGAAGAATCGACGGCAAAGCCGGTCGATATGGCTATGAAGAGCCGCTTTGTTGCCCAGGAAGACTCGGAAATCGCGATTCGGCAGGCAATCACTGCCGAACGGCAACGGTCGGCAGATATTTATGATGCCCAGGAGAAACTGAAAGTTGAGCGTGCGTTTGCCGACCGACTGGTGAAAGAAGGCATCACCCTGAACGAGGCCCGCCGGAGTCTGATCGATGAGGCCGCCCGTCGTCCGGGCAGCACGGGGGAGATTCGCAACCATGTGGTGATCTCCGGGCAGGACGAAAAAACCACCCGCAATGCGGCGATTGAAAACGCCCTGTTGCACCGTTTCGACCCCACCACCCACAAACTTTCCGAGGCCGCCCGCGAATGGCGCGGCATGACCCTGCTGGAAATGGCCCGCACCTTTCTGGATGCCGATGGTCGCCACATCTCCAAGGGGCTGACCCGTTACGAGATGGCCACCCGCGCCCTGCATACCGAATCGGATTTTCCCGGCATCCTGGCCAACGTGGCCAACAAAACCCTGCGCAACGCCTACGAGGCCGCCCCGCGTACTTTTTTGCCCTTTTGCCGACAGGTGACCGCCAACGACTTCAAGGCCATGTCCCGCATCCAGTTGGGCGAGGCCCCGGCTTTGGATAAGGTCAACGAGGGTGGTGAATACAAGCGCGGGCCTTTGGGCGAGGGCAAAGAGTCCTACCGGGTGGAAACGTATGGAAAAATTATTTCCATCTCCCGGCAGGTGCTGGTGAATGACGATCTGAACGCCTTTACCCGCATCCCGCAGCTCTTCGGCGTGGCGGCGGCCAATCTGGAAAGCGACGTGGTGTGGGGCATTCTTACCTCCAACCCCAACATGGGCGATGGGGTGGCTCTGTTCCACGCCAACCACAAGAACCTGGCCGCAGCCGGAACCGTGATCTCTGTCGCCTCCTTGGGCCTGGCCCGCAAGACCATGGCGGTCCAGACCGGCATCGACGGCCTGACCACAATCAATGTCCGGCCTGCCTTCATCCTGGTCCCGGCAGCATTGGAAGTGACCGCCGAGCAGTTGCTCGCCGTCAACATGATCCCGGCCAAATCCACCGATGTGGTGCCCCAATCCTTGCGGACGCTCACCGTGATCGCCGAGCCGCGCCTGGATGCTGTCAGCAGCACCGCATGGTTTATGTCCGCCAATCCCGGCCAGATCGACACCGTCGAATATGCTTACCTGGACGGTCAAAATGGCGTCTACATCGAAACCCGCGTCGGCTTTGACGTGGACGGTGTGGAAATCAAGGCCCGCCTGGACTTCGGTGCCAAAGCCATCGACTGGCGCGGGATGTACAAAAATCCGGGTGCTTGATGCGTATCAGTCGTCGGCCAGATGCGCATCGATCCATGACGCCAGATCGGCATCTCCCATGGCACCTTGCGCCAACGAGAGGAAAATCCGGTATTTCTCTTCGTTCGCGGCGTTCAATCGTTTGCCGTTCAAACGCAAAAACAGCAGACACACCACATAGGCGACCCGTTTGTTGCCATCGACGAACGGATGGTTGCGGACAATGCCAAAGGCATAGCTGGCCGCCAGTTCCGCCAGCGTCGGCGGGGGATCGCCGTAGGCCTGCCGATTGGTCGGTCTGGCCAGGGCGGATTCCAGCAGACCTTCGTCACGCAGACCCTCGCCACCCCCATGTTCCGCCAATTGACGTTTGTGGATGGCCAACGCCACCTCTTTCCCGACCCAGATGGGGGTGCTCATCGGTTATTCGGCCAGCTTGCGAAGGACGTCCCGTTCTTCGCGCATGATCTCTTCGGCCAGATCCATCTGTCTGGCGA
>JADGAB010000248.1 GCA_015232245.1 Magnetococcales bacterium
AGGGCTTCGCCCCTGGACCCCACCAAGGGCTTCGCCCCTGGACCCCACCAGGGGGATAATCCCCCTGGACCCCTGAAAGTAAAACCACGCATCTCGACTCAGGAAACCATGTCCGACTTGCGATGTGATGTGCTGATTGTCGGGGCCGGACCGGCGGGTCTGGCAACCGCCCTGCGACTGGCCCGCGCCTTTCGGACCCGGAGAGAAGAACGCACCATCATGGTGCTGGAAAAGGCCGCCCGCATCGGTGGTCATCAACTCTCCGGCGCTCTGCTCGATCCCCGGGATCTTTACGCCGTCATCGACGCTCACGAACACCCCCTGGCCCCTCTTGGACCCCGGGTCGCCCGGGAGTCCCTGCGTCTTTTCACCCCGCACCACGCCCTGCCCCTGCCCAATGGCTGGCACCACGCCGATTGCCATCTGGTCTCTTTGGGACTGTTGTGCCGCTGGCTGGGGAGTCTGGCCGAGGCGACAGGGGTGGAGATCTATCCAGGCTTTGTCGCCGCCCGACTGCTCTGGGAAGGGAATCGCCTGCTGGGGGTGACCACCGGCGATCAGGGACGGGATGCCCAGGGTCGTCCGAAGCCCGGTTTTCAACCCGGGGTCGTCATTCGGGCGCCAGTCACCATTCTGGCGGAAGGGTGCCGGGGTCATCTGACAGGAGAGGTTGTGAAACGGCTCGGCCTGGATCGCAAGGCCACGCCTCAGACCTGCGGGCTGGGTTTCAAGGAGCTGTGGGAAACCCCTGTGGATCCAGCCTCCCGGCCCGGGGAGGTGCTGCACGCCCTGGGCTGGCCTCTGCCGGCAGAGCAGCACGGGGGAGGATTTCTCTACCGGTTTGCCGCGGATCGTCTGGCCGTGGGCTGGATTGGGGCCTTGGACTATCGGGATGCGGGGTTTGATCCATTTCTGACGTTCCAACGCTGGAAGGGTCATCCCTGGATCCGCAGACATCTGGCCGGCGGACGCCCTTTGGCCTTCGGGGCGCGCACCCTGGTGGAGGGAGGATGGCAGTGTCTGCCGGAACTGACATTCGACGGGGGAGCGCTGGTGGGAGACGGGGCGGGATTTCTGAATGCCGCCCGGCTTCAGGGAATCGGCAACGGTTTGCGTTCCGGTCTGGCCGCGGCGGAAGGGGTGCTGGAGGCGTTCGAGCGGAAGGATTTTTCCGCATCGGGTTTGCGGGGCTATCCGGAGCGGGTGGCGCGCTCCGACTGGTTTGCGGAACTCAAGACGGTTCGCAATCTGCGACCCGGTTTTCGTTTCGGTCTGGCCGCCGGCCTGGCGCATGGGGCATGGGAGTGGTTCAGCCAGGGCCGCGCCCCCTGGACATGGCGCTGGTCGCTCTCGGACCGGGCCCGTCTGCGGGAGTTGTCGACCCCCCTGCCCTGCTCCGCTGCAAGGCTGGATCCGGCCCCGTGGGTATTGGATCGTCCCGGGGCTTTGGCCTTGAGCGGACTGACCCAACGGGAGGATCAACCGGTGCATTTGCGCCTGGGTTCCCTGGAACGGGCGCTGACCGAAGGTGGGCGTCGTTTTGCCAATCCGGAGACCCGTTATTGTCCTGCCGGTGTTTATGAGGTAAAACAGCCACCGGAGGTGGAAATGCCGGTCATGCGGATCCATGGGGCCTGGTGTCTGCATTGCAAATGTTGCGATATCAAGGATCCTCTGGACAATATCCGCTGGACCCCTCCCGAGGGCGGCGGCGGGCCGGATTATGGCGAGATGTGAAGCCGCTTCGGAAGGCGTTGTTTTATTGATAGGGGTCCAGGGGGATTATCCCCCTGGTGGGATCCAGGGGCGAAGCCCTTGGGACTTTAAGCCTTTGGCGCGTTTTGCAAAAAGGGAATTGCGCAGCATTTCCCTTGGCGCGCTTAGGCAGGGCGCTGTAAAGCAGCGCCTTTCCGGCCCCTTTGTCCCGCATTGCCGCCAATTGAAAAACCGGATCCAAAAGTCGACATCCCGAAACCGGAACAGTTTGAAACATGACAGAACAACGCATCCCCCCAATGGAGACGGTTCCAACCGGCAGACCCGACCATGAAAATCGCTCATCTGGTGCATCGGCTGGACATCGGCGGTCTGGAAACCGTGGTGAGTCAACTGGTCAACCATCTGCCTCAGGATCGCTTTGAACATGCCGTCATCAGTCTGACGGCCATCAGCGATTTCAAGAAACGGATCGTCCATCCCCGGGTGACGTTTCACACGCTGCGCAAACAGGAGGGCAAGGATCCGGCGGTCTGGTGGCGGTTGTGGAAGCTGTTGCGCACCTTGCGACCCGATCTGGTGCACGCCTGCAATCTGGCCACCCTGGAGGCGGCCATCCCGACCCGTCTGGCCGGGGTCAAACGTTTTGTCCACGCGGAACATGGCCGGGACACCCACGACCCGGATGGCACCCGCTGGAAATATCTGCTGTTGCGCCGTCTGCTCACCCCCTGGGTGGACGCCTTCGTGCCGGTCTCCCGGGATCTGGAACAGTGGATGACGCAGAGCGTCAGGATTCCCCCCGACAAGATTCATCCGATCCTCAACGGCGTCTCCTGGCCGGACGACGCCACACAGCCGATGGACCGGGAACGGTCGCGCCCCTTCACCATCGGTTCCATAGGCCGGTTGTGGCCGATCAAGGATCCGGTCAATCTGCTGCGGGCTTTTCATCGTCTGTGTCAGGCGCTGCCGGAAACTCCGGTGGAGCTGATTCTGGTGGGGGACGGTCCGGAACGCAACACCATCGAATCTCTGGCGGAACAGTGGCATCTGACCCGGCGCATGCGGATCACCGGCTGGCAGAACGATGTCACGCCGTTTTTCCGACAGTTTGATCTGTTCGTTCTCCCCTCCAAGGCGGAAGGAACCCCCTTGACGGTTCTGGAGGCCATGGCCCACGGTCTGCCGGTGGTGGCCACCCGGGTGGGCGGGGTGCCGGATCTGGTGGTGGAGGGGGTGACGGGTTGTCTGGTGCCTCCCGGGGATCCCCAGGCGCTGGCCGATGCCATTCTGGATTATCTCTTGCATCCGGACAAAGGCAAGGCCCATGGCGCATCGGGCGCCGCCCGGGTACGGGAGCGTTTTTCTCTGGATGCCATGCTGGCCGCCTATGAGAAGCTGTTCATGGGACTCTTGGTTACGAAAAATCAAGAATCCTGACAAATCTCTTTTTGATTTTTCCCCTTGGAGAGGCTATTCTGAACCGCGCATCTCCCTTTCAGGCCCACAACCCAATGGTACTGCCCGTGCGGGCAGGAGAGCTTGACATGGCCCATCCCGCCGACGACACCCCCCGAGCAGCCAGCGAGGAGCAACCGGAATCCCGTTCCGACACGGGAAGGGGTGCCTCCGGGGATCCGGTTTGTCCACGACGGCGGCTGCTCAAGAGTCTGGTCACGGCAGGGGCCGGGGTTCCGGTGCTGTTGACCTTGAGCAGCGGCGCGGCGCTGGCGGCCACCAGCAACAAAAACTGCATCGATACCACCCTGACCTACGACGAAAACGGTTTTCGCTGCATCGCTCCCGCCACCGAGGATCGTTATGTGCGCGTCAAACGGGGCACCATCACCGGCGCCACCAATGTCACCCTGAACTCCAACCCGGCGGGAACCCTGGGGGATGACATTTCCGGGGGCACCTCCACGGTCAATGACATGTGTCTGGTCTATCACACACCGTCCGGGACCAACACCGGCAGCCCCGTTTATGGGAACGGAACCAACAACTATGGGCGCAACGGCACCAATGTCCGTCTCACCCAGTCGTGCTGGAGTTCGTTTGCCAAATGACCGATCCTGCCTGGATGGCATCTTCTGACCAGCCCCTGATCCGGGAGAGGTTCGAGGAGGCGGTTTTTCTGTTCAATCCCCAATCCGGCGAAACCCATGTTCTCAATGACATGGCGTTGTCGATTCTGGAACTCCTGGAAAACCATCCGGCAACCCTCGACGAGATTCTGCAGCATCACGGCATCGAGTCCCCTGGGGCCTCCTGTGGCGATGTGGCTGGCGCCATTCGCGCACTGCTGGCGGAATTGGACCGTCAGGGATTGATCGCACCCGCGACCACGTGAAAATCGGTGATCTCTCTCTGGAAGAGTTGACCCGTCGTTTGCGGCAGGAGGGTTTGCGCTGGCATGCCGGACCATTTACCGTGCGTCTGCAGGTACAGGCCCGGGAGTTCTGCGCGCCGTTTCATCGGTTGTATGCCCAGCACCGTTTGCAGGCTCCCGACTCCCGGGAAGTGACCGAGTTTCATCTGACCCTGCGCCCCGGGGAGGGGTTGCGGCGCTGGTGGCGTCCCAAGATCCATTTCGATCTGGACGGTCCCACGGAACTGGCGCCCTTTCCCAGGGATCACGCCTTGCCGTTGTTCGAATGGGGCTTCAATTTCGGCATTGCCAGTCGGGCCAACGGCTTTTTGATCCTGCATACCGCGGTGGTGGCCCGGGAGGATCGGGCCTTGTTGTTGCCGGGTCTCCCCGGATCGGGAAAAAGCACCTTGTGTGCGGCTCTGGTCTCCCGGGGGTGGCGGCTTTTGTCCGACGAGTTCGGTCTGGTGCGACCAGAAACGCGGCTGTTGCACCCCCTGCCCCGTCCCATTGCCTTGAAGAACGCCTCGATTGACGTGATGCGGGCCTTTGCGCCGGAGATGCCCATCGGACCGTTGTTTCCCAAAACCCGCAAGGGTACGGTGGCCCACATGCGGCCTCCGGCGGCAAGTGTCTGGCAGGAGGAGCGGCCTGCCCGACCGGTCTGGGTGGTTTCTCCCTCTTTTCAGCCCCATGCCAAAGGAGTGCTGGAGCCGGTTCCCGGGGATCACGCCTTTTTGCGGTTATCCGGCAACGCCTTCAATTACGAGTTGCAGGGGGTGCGGGGATTTGCCACCGTGGCCGGATTGACGCGACAATGCCGGTTTTTCGATCTGACCTATGGGGATCTGGCGGAAGCGGTGGAGATGCTCGACCGGCTGAGCCGGGAGTGAGACCGCGCCCATTTCGGGATGTCAATTGTTGAAAAAAAAGCGGGGGTCTGGGGGATTCCTCCCCCAGGGTTTTGACTTTGCTTTTGGCGCGCTTTTCAAAAGGGAATTGCGAAGCAATGCCCTTGAGCGC
>JADGAB010000249.1 GCA_015232245.1 Magnetococcales bacterium
GGTTCAAGGGCCATTGCAACCGATTTTATTCCGTGGCCGAGCACGCCGTCCATGTCTCCCATGTGGTAGGGCCAAAACAAGCACGTTGGGGGCTGCTCCATGATGCGGCGGGAGCGTACCTTTCCGCCATTCCCCAGCCAGTCAAACGTGAGTTGGCCTTGTTCCACGAGTTCGAGGAGAGACTGCTCGTGGTGATCGCCGAACGGTTCGATCTGCCTGTTGGACTGTCTTCGGAGGTCAAGCAGGCCGATATGCTGCTTTTGGCCACCGAGAAGGCGGCACTCATGGGACCGGAGCCTGCTCCGTGGGAGGGGCTGCCCGATCCCATGGCACTGGATCTGATCCGAGGATGGTATCCTGATCAGGCCCGACGGGAATTTCTGGCCCGGTTTGACGAATTATTTGGAGTGACAGACCCCCATAGCAATGGCGCAGCGTTGGCCGTTTCATTGGCAAATTGAGCGGGAGACATCGATGAACAAGATCGAGGATATATCAGAAGGCGGAACGCATGTGTTGCTGGGCGCAGAAATCACCGGCGGTTTCATGGAAGGGGCGCGCATGGAGTTCTCCCAGGGACTCAACTGCATCATCGGCGGTCGAGGAACCGGCAAGACCACCATTTTGGAATTCGTCCGATACGTCCTGGGACTGATGCCTGATCCAAAACGCGGAGGCAAATCCCGCGCACAGGCCGTGGTTCAGAACAATCTGGCCAATGGCCGAATTCGTCTCCATTTCCAAACCCTCCATGGCATGCGCTATACGGCGGATCGTCCCTGGAATGATGCCTGTCAGGTGTTGGACGAGAAAGGAGATGTTACCGCTGTTTCTCTGGACAGGGATCGGATCTTTCGGGCGGATGTCTACAGTCAGAACGAGATCGAGCAGATCGCCACCGACACCAGCTTTCAGCTCACCCTCATTGATCAGTTCGAAGAGGAGAACGTCCGCCAGATCAACGGAGATATCAGCCGCCTGTACCGGGACATTGCGCACAGTGCCGGAGAACTCCAGCAATTCGAGCAACAAATCAGAGATCTGGCAGAGACGGTATCCGAAGCACCTGCCATAGAGGAAAAGTTGAAAGGGTTGCAGCAGCAAACGGCAGGCCCTAACGCCGATGCCATCAATGTCGCTCATGCCAACAAGGCTCTACGGGATCAGGAGAGCCAGGTCATGACTGGGGTGCGCACGGAGATCAGTTCATTTGCCAGCCGCTTTCAAAAGGGCATGGAAACCATGATCCAAAAGCTGGAAAACCGATTCGGACCAGATCTCCTCGCTGGTCCAAATCGCGAAGTGTTTTCCTCCGCCAACGAACAAATCCGCATCATCCTGGACGAATTTCGCAGGTCCATTCCCTGGATGGAAGAGCAATGTCGGAATGCCGGGCTGGCATTGGAGGATTTGGAACGGGATCTCACTCTCCGTCATGGTCGCCAGGAACAGCTCTACCGTGAGGTGATGGAAAAATCCCAGGAGGAACAGGGTCGGACTGCCGAGCGAAATCGGCTTCAGAAACGGAGCCTGGAGGTGGCCGATGCCAAGAGAAAACTGGAAGCACTGAATCTGAATTACAGGGAAAAGGCGGCACATCACCGAGGCATGACCACCCGGCTATCCAATTTACGGGATGATCGCTACCGCCTTCGCAAGGGGGTGGCCGACAGGTTGAACGCGGCTCTGAACCCCACCATTCGGGTGACAGTGACCCAGGCTGGAGACCGCCGGGATTTCGCCAATCTTTTGAATGAAGGTCTCAAGGGCTCCGGGCTGAAGTACGCCTCTATTGTGGACAAGGTGGTCCAGAATCTCTCCCCGGAGGAGTTGTCCATCATCATCCAGAGGCGAGATTCCGACCGGTTGGCAGAGATGGCTGGGCTGGATGTCAGCCGGGCCGCCAAAGTCATCGATTTGCTGGCCGAAGGCGGACTCAGCGGCAAGCTGGAGGTGGTCGACCTTGGCGACCTGCCACGAATCGAACTCCTCGATGGTCGAGACTATAAAGATGCCAGTGCGCTGTCTACCGGTCAGCGTTGCACCACCATCCTGCCCATCCTGCTGCTGGAAAGTGATCGCCCTCTGTTGATCGATCAACCCGAGGACAACCTGGACAACGCATTCATCTTCGAGACCATCGTCCAAAGCGTAAAAAAGGCCAAGGCCAAGCGACAACTCATCTTCGTGACCCACAACCCCAACATCCCTGTCCTTGGTGAGGCTGAGCGGGTCTTCGTGCTCTCGTCGGACGGACGACATGGAACCATCACCCATGCGGGAAGCGTGGATGAGGTAAAAGAGCAAATCGAAATCCTGCTGGAAGGTGGGCGAGAGGCATTCCTCAGCCGCAAAGAACGGTATGGGCATTGAGCCATGGACATCTCGAAACCTCAATCCGGTCTTGATGGACTGTTGGAGGATTTTATGTCCATCCAGTGGACCACCGTTCGCGAGGCGGTAGATCAGGCTGGCGCGATACTCAAACAGGGCGGCATGGAACCAGCCATTCATGCTGCTCTTGGGAAGCAAATGGTGGCCTTGGCCAGCCACAACAAATGGGAGGTACGGAAATCTCTGGCCCATGCCTGTATTTTTCTCCGGCATGAGTCATTCGATAGGATCATGGCAGTTCTTGGCCAGGACAGTCACGATTTGGTTCGCAATGCCGCCCGCAGGACGCTGTCTCGCCGGTCAGAACTGTCCCGAACCGACATGCTGAAAGACCAGCACGGCGATCTCATGCTTCAATGGCTGGCAGATCTTGAGGCCAAGCACGGATTGATGGCCCGCAATGCCGCCCGCAAGGTGGCAGAACGACTGAATGCCCAGTTCGTGAAGGAGTTGAACCACGAATTGGTGAAGGTGATCTCGCCTCTGGACGCATCCCTGGAAAATATCGAGTTGGCATTGATGCAAACTCGCTCCAATAAGGGGGACATCCATCGGCACACCCTCCGGGCCCGTGATCGAGTGAAATTCCTTTCTGCAATACTGGACTCCCTGAGATCGCTCACCCAGGAGATCGACCCGGATTTTCAGACAGAAAGCCTGATCTCCATGGTGGATGAAGCGGTGCATCTGGTTCGTGACCGCCGAAAGGAAAACCAGCGGCTGGAGACCGGGATCGACATTTCGCAGGATATTACCCTGGACGCCAGACGCCACCTGCTTCTGCAGGCGCTCTCCAATATTCTACAGAACAGCCTGGAGGCATACCCGCCATCCGCCTCTGGTTGCATGGTGACCGTCATTGGAAGGCAAGAAGATGGAGGGCGGATCAGAATCGTCATCACCGATCAGGGCTGTGGGATGTCAAAAGATGTAGTGAAAGACGCCTTCCAACTCTTCGCTACCAGCAAACCCCATGGGACCGGATTCGGCCTGACCCTCGCCAAAAAAATTATTGAGTCAGACCACGGCGGATCCATCCATTTGGAAAGCACCAAGGGCGTCGGCACCACCATGACCATCTATCTACCACAAACCCAGGAGGGCCGCGCATGGTAAAATATAAAAATGACCACCATACAGTTCTGGTGGTGGAAGACGATCTGGAGATGGCCGAAGAGGTCAAAGACCTGCTCCGATCCATGGGGCATGAAACCCTGCATGTTTCATCGAGAGAGGAGGCATTGGATCTGCTCGACAACGGTCAATTCTGTTTCGTGCTTCTGGATTTGCAGATCAAGCCTGCTGCCGAGTCTATCAAGCCACAAGTCTTGGCTGGACAAACCTTGTTGGGTGAAATCCGGAGCCGATACCCCTGTCGAAACCAGGACGACCAGCATTACCTTCAGATCGCGGTCATGAGTGGATACGCCAAAGAGCGATCTGATGTGATCAAATCACTCCGGAACGGGGCGGACGATTTTATCGTCAAACCACTCTGGGAAAACAACCCGTCATTCGGCGAAAAGATTGTCCAGGCATTGGCAAACAGCGGTCGCCATGACCATGCCGACTGTCCAGGCATCATGCAGTACGCCCGGCGAAGCTGCACAGCCAACGGCCAAGCCGTCACTCCTGCAACGTCAGGCGTTCAGCTTTCCATCACTGGCGAGGTCCAAGGAAAACGGACCGGAATTGAAATGGACGGCAAACAGATCCCCCTCCCGGATGCTCAGTTCATCCTGTTGATGAGGCTTGTAGCCGCCAGATTCCGAAATGATCAGGGGTGGATCCACAAGGATGATCTCGGATCCAGGGATGCGGAGGGGTTCAAAGGAATCTCGAATCTCAACACCGCCATCCAGCCGTTTCTACCTCCTGGCGTTCCCTTCTACGAAAACGACAAAAAGGGCAGCTACCGGATCGGTTCCGGTATCGAAATTGGACAGGTTGACCATGGCCGGTTGGCCCAACATGGACTCAGGGAGGTTATCCGCCTCTCCTTGGAAATGCAGGGAGTTTCGTAAACCGTGGATCACACGTCAGAATACAGGGCACGGAATGAGCGCATCTTCCAGCACATGGATCGAGTCGGCATTCCATCGGTTGCCGAACTGGCCCGGCGATCAGGAGTTTGCCATACCACCCTGTGCCAACTAGCCAGCATGCGTCTCTCTCCTTTTTACCGGACCGGGGAATGGCGCAAGGAGGCCGTAAATGTCGCCACGCTCCTGGCATGCACCCTGGAGGATCTTTTTGGCGAGCAGCAGCAAGAAGCCGACGAAGGGGAAACACAGGTTCCCATGACCATGGCGCAATTGGCTTACTGTATTGGTCAATCTTCTGATCCGACCACTGCCGAAGAAATTGAGACATGGGTTGACCGGCGAATCATGCTCGAACGGGCCATGCAGGTGCTGTCAGCACGGGATGCTCAGGTGCTGACACTCCGTCTGGCCAACATGCTATACGAGGACGTGGCCTTGATCATGAAGACGAACCGGGAACGGGTACGTGCCATTGAGGCCAGGGCCATAAACACGGTCAAAAAGGCGGTTGCACAAATGCTGGCCATGGAATCGATCTGATGACCGACCTCGATCTTTCCGGTCGGTTTGTTGCCGAATTCGGTCTTGCCGGACAGGCACCAAGACGAAATTTGGTCTTGCCCCCGTCCGGCAAGACCAAATTTCGT
>JADGAB010000024.1 GCA_015232245.1 Magnetococcales bacterium
TGACTATACCGCTATTAATATATGTGATGAGCGGTATGTTTGGAGTTGACTTTAGTCAGTATGGTATACCTTCACAGGTTTTACAATGGGCTGAGTTGGTGCTTGCGACACCTGTAGTGCTTTGGGGCGCCGCCCCTGGACCCCACCAGGGGGATGATCCCCCTGGATCCCTATCAGTAAAACAACACATCCCAGGATGGTTGCGGTTTAAGGCACCATCAGCCAAGCCCCGGCGGCGGCCCGGGAGACCTGGAACAACAGCTCCGGAAAGAGTCCGAAGATCAGGATCAACACGCCGAAGGTGATCAGGATGGCCAACTCCCGGGGCAGCAGGGCCGGAAGCGTGGACGGCGTTGCGGCTCCCGGAGGTCCGAGAAAGGCCAGACGATAAAACCCCAGAAAATAGCCCGCTCCCAGGATCACCCCTCCCAAAGCCGCCAGACCCGCGCCGGCGTGACTGCGCAGCGCGCTGGTCAACAGCAACAGCTCCCCCGGAAATCCGGAAGTCAACGGCATGCCCATGCCCGCCAGTCCCAGAAACAGGAAGAATCCCGCCATCAGAGGCAATGGTTTGACCAGCCCTCCCAGATGGATCAGATCCGTGGAGCCGAGGCGTTGATGGAGAAAACCGGCGATCAGGAACAATCCCCCGGTGGTGATGGAGAAGTTGAGCAGTTGGCTGACCGCCCCCTGCACCCCCTGGATGGAGAAGGTGGCAAGTCCCAGCACCACGAGTCCCACGTGGCCGATGCTGGAGAAGGCGAGCATGCGGCGCAGATTGGTTTGCGCCATGGCCGAGAGGGCGCCATAAATGATCGAGACCACGGCCAGACCGGCCAGCAGCCAATGGAGTTCCCGGGAGACCTGCGGGGTGAGCGGCAAAAGAAAGCGCAACAGGCCATAGGCGCCGAGTTTGAGTCCGGTCATGATGGCCGTGACCGCCACCGGACCTTCCATGGCCACCACCGGCAGCCAGACATGCAGGGGGACGATGGGGACCTTGATCCCGAAGCCGACCAGCAGCAAAAAGAAGACCGGCCACTGCAGATCCCTGGGCATGGGGACCTGGAGCAGGCGGGGCAGATCGAAGGGGTGTTGTCCCGGATGGGCCTGGGCCACCAGCAGCAGGCCCAAAAGCAAAGCCGCGCCTCCGGCCAGCATGAAGAGGGTGTATTTCACCGCCGCGTGGCGGCGATTCGGTCCCATGCCCCACAGGGCGATCAGAAAATGCAACGGGATGAGGGTCAACTCCCAGAAAAGAAAGAACAGCAAGGTATCCAGGGCGGAGAAGATGCCCATGGTCACCCCTTCCAGCAGCAGCAACAGGGCGAAATAGAGATTGGGCATCACCCGGTTGGCCATGTTCCAGCCGGCCAGCAGGGTGGCCAGAAACAACAGCGCGGTGGCAGGCAGAAACAGCGCCGACAGGCCATCCACCCCCACCAGGTATTCGGCGTGCAGGGAAGGGATCCAGGCATGGCGTTCCACCAGTTGAAAGCCGGGCCTGGCAAAATCCATGGCGCGCACGGCAAGCAGCGCCAAAGCCATCTCCGCGCCGGCTGCGGCCAGGGCCACGGTGCGTGCGGCGCGACCCTGCGGCATCAGCCAGGCGACCAAAGCCCCGATCACCGGCAGGCCGATCAGTCCGGAGAGCAAAGGGAGCGAACTCATGGCCTCTCTCCCCGTTCCAGGTAGGGTGCGGCGATCAACCGGGAGCCGGAACGGACCAGTTCCAGCCAGGGATCGGCATTGAAGCCGGAGGCCAGTTGCACGGCGATGAGGATGGCGGCCAGCCCTTTTTCGATGGGGGTGGCCCGGGCCAGGGTCTGGACCGGAGGCGCGCCGGGTCCGGGGGTGGCCAGAAAGGCCCGCTGGAAGGCCCAGAGCAGACAGGCGGCGGCCACCACGTTGCCCAGGGCGGCCAGCACCGTGACCAGAGCGCCGAACCGTTCGATGGCGGCCTCCAGGAGCAGATGAACCGCGTCGAAGCCCGGGGTGCCGGGCATGCCGACGATGGAGAGGGCGGCCACCAGAAAGGCGACACCGATCAGGGGCAGGGGCGTGAAGAGTCCGCCGAGTTTCTCCAGGGCCATGCCCCGGGTGCGCAGATGGACGATGCCGGCCATGAGCACCAGGGTGGAGATGGCCAGGCCAAAGGAGCCGGTGAGCATGATGCTCCCCTGGAAGGCGTGGGGGTGGAGGCTGAACAGGCCGATGACCAGGATGCCGGTATGGCTGACCAGGGCATAGGCCAGGATCTTGCGGAGATTTTTTTGCACCAGGGCCAGCAGGGCGCTGTAGAGAATGCCGATGGCGGCGATGGCGATGACGTATTCGTGCCAGCGCCACACCGCGTCCGGCAGCAGGGGGAACAGAAAGCGCAGCATGCCGTAGATGCCGGTTTTCAGCCCCACCAGCAGCACCATGGCGGAGGCCACGGTGCCATGTTCCATGATCAGGGGGAGCCAGCCATGGAGGGGAAAGAGGGGCACCCGGATGGCCAGGCCATAAAAGAGCAGATAGAAGATCACCCCCTGGAGATACGGGGAGCGGGGATCGTTGACCAGGACGGTCAGTTCGAAGGACCACTCTCCCCGGGTCATCTCGGCGTGGTTCCAGCCAAGCATGAGGGTGGCGGCGAGCAACAGCAGGAGGCTGGTGCCCATGAACTGATAGTAGCGGGTGATGGCGCGCTGCTCGTCGCCGGACAAAGACCAGGTGGAAAAAAGATAACCGATGAGCAGGGTATGGAGCACCGCCATGGCGGTGAACCAGAGGAGATCGAGGGAGGCGAACTGACCCATCAGCGCCGCCTCGCAGCCGAGCACCACGGCGAAGAAACCGGCCACGGGCCGGAAACCGCGCACCAGGCCGCCATAGAGCAGCACCAGCAGAGACAGAAAGGCGGTCATGAGCACGAACAGCACGGTGATGCCGTCCGCGCCGGAGACATGCACCAGCCAGTCGGTCACCGGAATGCGGCGATACCACTGCCAGCGTGGATTCTGCAGGTCGTAGAGCTGCATCAGACGCATGGCCAGAGCCAGCTCTCCCACGGTGCAGACCACGCCGGTCAGCCAGGCCACCAGCGGATGGCGGATCAGCAGCAGAACCAGCACCCCGATCAGGGGGATGAGTTGCAGCCATTCCAGCAGGGAGGAGTCCATCACCGCCATGCCCGCCCCCTTTTAGAGAATCACCAGAAAGGTCAAAACGATCATCAACAGCAGATAGCGGGGCCGTCCGAAGGACTCCTCCACCCGGGTGAGATACCCCCCGGACAGAGCCACGATCCGCAACAGTCCGTCGCCGCTGCTGTTGAGCACCAGCCGCTCCTCGAACCAGTGGAGCAGACCTCCCATGGCCGCCAGAATCCCCCCGAACAACCCCCGTCCCTGGGTCACGGTCACACTCCCGGGCAGAACCAGCGTGGCAGGGTCATCCCATTCGGCCCGGCTGGCCAGAAGATGTTCTTTCAGGGGGCGACCGGCGATGCGGTTGATCACCAGTTCGTCGAACAGACGGGCATCCCGGGCCAGTCCCAGAGTGGGACGGGTGAACAGGGCGTCGGTGAGGGCGTCGAACCAGCCCCGATGCAGCACCAGATCATACAGGGCATGGCTTTCGTTCAGCCAGCCCGGCTCGGGTCGGGCGACCCCTTTGGCCAGATGGAGATAGGAGGGGGAGAGGAGAAACTGATACAACCGCCAGGAGGCGTGGACCGCCAGATGCCACAGGGCCACATCGAAGAGTCCTGCCCCGCACTCGGCGAAAATCAATCCGATCTGCGCCTGGGTGGAGAAGATCAGGGCACTCTTGACATCGGTCTGCACCCGGCCCATGGCCGAGGCCAGAATGGCGGTAAGCACGCCGAGCAGCAGCAGGATGCCCATCAGAAACGGGGTATGCCAAAGCAGCGGTTCGAGCCGAAGCACCAGAAAGGCGCCGGCATGGGCCATCAGCGCGCCGTAGAAGACGGCGCTGGAGGGGGTGGGGCCTTCGAGGGCCCGGGGGATCCAGGCGGAAAAGGGGATCTGGGCCGACTTGGCCAGGGCCGCCACGGCAAAGCCCAGCACCACGATGGCCACCGGCGGGGAGAGATTCCGATGGACCGCCTGAAAGATCCCCGGCCACTCCAGACCGACCCCCCAGGCGGTGAGCATGGCGATGCCCAGCAGCATGCCCGCGTCGCCGAAGCGGTTGGTGACAAAGGCCCGGGTGGCGTTCTCGGCGGCGGTGGCCCGCTCCTGGGCATAGGAGATCAGGAGATAGGAGGCCAGACCCGCCACCTCCCAGCCCACGAAGGTCAACACCGGACCACCGGCCAGAGCGATCCAGAGCATGCCCCCGGAAAACAGGCACAACACCGCGAAGAATCGATGAAATCCCGCTTCCCGGTGCATGTAGTCCACGGAAAAACGCAGCACCGTCAGGGTGCCAGCCGCAGACAGGGTGGCCATGACCAGGGCGGGACGGTCGAGCAGCAGGCTCAAGTTGATCTGCAACGCGCCGCTTTGAAACCAGGAGGTGATCAACAGATAACCCGGGGCCCCATGCCGCCACGCCACAAAATCAAGGATCAGCATGCCAAGAAAGGCCAATCCCACCGCACCCAGCGCGATCCGCGCCGTACTCCGTTCTTCGGACTCGCCCCTCCGGCGACCGGTCATCAGACCCGCCCCGATCCACAACGCCGCCAGCCACGGCAGCACCGGCACCACAATCCACACTTCAGGCCACGGCATGGGAGCTCTCTCCTGGAATGGCGATCAGCGCCGGGGCAAGGGGGCCGGAGTGACCCGCGTACCAGGCGGCGGAGTCGGGAACCACGGGCAACGGCGGCGTCTGATTTTCCCACGCCTGCCAGCCACAAGTCGGCACAAAACGGTGAATCGCTCCGCTCTCCGGGTCGATGGCGGCCAGTTCGATCCAGCCGTTGCCCACCAACTCCCGGATCGGCTCCTGACGCAGATAGATGGCGGTGAGCATCTCCGTGCGCTGTTCCACCACCACCAGCAGGCGCATGGGTTCATGGATCTCGATCATCTGCCGGGGCAGACCGGTGCGCAGATCGGAACTGGTCCCCTCCATCACCCCGAACAGACCGGTCAGGTTGTGGACCACCTTGGTGCCGCAGCCGAAGCGCTCGTTGTCCACGCTGGAGAAATAATACTCCAGACTGATCCCGGCCCCCACGGGTCCGGCGGCCAGAAGGATCGCCTCGACAATGGTCCCTTCCGGATCCAGGGTGGGATCATAGGAGATCAGGAACATGCGCCGGTCGAAAAAGGCCCCCCGGGTCACGGAACGCCGCCCGATCAGGGCGACGGCATTGGTGGCGTGTCCCAGCTCCGGACGGGCCTGACTGTAGTCCATGCCCCGGCGGCGCATGTGGGCCAGGGCCCGGGTCCGGGAGGCGTCATGGGGGGCGGATGCGAGACGGCGGGCCCGTTCGTGGGCCGAGCCGCCACAGGCGGTGGCCAGTTTCTCCTCCAGCCGGGCCATGGGTGGACGGCTGGCCACCGGCATCCGCTCCCGGTCGTACCAGAGGATCCCTTCGTTGCCGGTATCGTGTTCCCCGCCGACAAACCAGGTATCCTCCGGGATATGGAGCGCCAGGGCGGTCAGGCGGGCGCGCACCTCCGGGTCATTGGCCATGGCCGCGAACAGTCGGGCGTTGGGTCCGCCGTGACGGCCACTGCAGGCCCCGCAGTCGTAGGCGGCCAGATGGGGATTGTTCTGACTGCTCCCCCCGTGCCCCAGAATCGCCACCACCGGGGCGAAGCCGCTGGTCAGACCGATGGTTTTCAAAAATCCCGCCACCCGGCCCGCCTGTTCATCCAGGGTGAAGCCGACGCGGGGATGGTCCGGGGTGGCGGGGGGGGCCGGCTCCGGGGCGGTCAGGGTGACGATGGTGGGGACTCCCGGATCCAGACGGCTGCGGAGATTGCGCACCACCCGGCCCCACTCCCCGGGAAACCAGCTCCGGGCCAGCAGGGACCACCAGGCCCAGGGAGCCAACAGCCCGGAGAGCAGCGCCGGCAGCCACACCCCCCGATGGCTCTCCCGGACCATCACCCGACGCCACCAGGCGGCCAGCGCGCCCAGACGGCGATGACGACGCAACAAAGGCTCCGCCTCCCCGGTCGCCTGCTCCCGGACCTCATGGGCCGGAATCACCACCACGGGACACAAGGCCGCGGGCGCGGCGTCATCCAGTCCCAGCCAACGCACCGGCACCCCGAAGAAACCCGCCGCGCCCAGAGTCTCGATGGCGGGTTCGATCTCCTCCAATTGGCGACGAATCCCCTCCTCCCGGTCATCCATGCAAAAGATCACCTGGGCCGAAGGTCGGCTCTCCCGGGAGGCCCAGCGTCCCCGGCCATGGTTGGCCGCCAGGGCCGCGAAGATCTGTTCCCGGTAGTGGCGTTCGTAAGCCTTAAGCCAGAGGAATCCAGCTTTTGCCTCGTCGAGGGACTCCAGGGCGTTCACCAGCGCCTCCCCCCAGACGCGGACATCCTCGCCGCTCAACCCCAGATGCTGGGCCAGCACAAACAAAGGCCACGCCTTGCCGCTGGCCCCATAGCCCTGCCCTGCCCCTCCCGCGCCGGTCTGGTTCCAGATCAGATAGGCCAGCTTGCGCCATTCCGTGGCCAGATCCGGATCACCGGCGCCCCGGTGCATCAAACGGGTGCCCCGGGTGGCCAGAAACTCCGGCAGTTGACCGGAAAACAGGGCGCGCCGGGCGTAATACTCCCCCCGATAACGGTGAAAATGCCAGCCCAGCATCTCCAGGGAGGGCTCCAACTGCCACAACCGCCGACACAACCGCAGGGCAAAAAGCCGCTCCAGCACCAGACGCACCGCCAGATAATCGACAAACGCCACCCGGGCATCACTCCCCCCATAGCCCGGACGGAGACTCCGCCACATCACCATCCCCGACCACCCCGGCAGCTCCAGCGCCAGCCGTTCCAGATACCCCCCCCAGCGCTCCTCCGGCAGACCCAACCGGGTCAGACAGAACTCGATGGCCTCCAGGGGCTCCTCGGGAAGCTCCGCCAACTGCTCCGGCCAGTCGGAAAGATCCTCCAGCCCCAGACTGATCTCTCCCCCGGCCAGACGCTTCCAGGCCAGATAAAGCCCCAGCTCCCGATCCGGCAAAGGCCAGACCGCCATCCCCAGATCGAGAAATCCCCCCAGAAATCGCAACAGATAGGGACGACACTCCTCCAGGATGTCCCGGCCCGTCACCAGGCGCAGCACCCCGCGCAAGGTCACATCCACCCCCACCCGTTCCAGCAATTCCCGCCACGAGCGGCTCGCCTCGATGCGGATGGCCGCGATCACCCGGCGCTGCTGTTCCGGATCCTCCTCCTCCCCCCCCTCGACAAAGAACGGGGACTCCTCCTCGCTGGCCAGGTCCAGCCGCTCCTCCCGGTACCAGTCCCCATGGTCCAGACCGAAACACTCCAGACTGGCCCGCCACAGCCGCCCCAGGGCACGGGCCTCTCCCTCAGCCCGACAACGCTCCGCCAACGCCGGCTCCACCCCGGGCCGCATCCGGCGCAAGGCCCCCTGCTCCTCGATCTCCCAGGCCAGTTGCCGGGAGGAGACGGAGCCGATGTCATGCATCATCTTCAGCCGCCACACCTCCCCCCGCCGGGTCGGTCCGCAAGGTTCTCCGGCCCCCGCAGCCGGATCCTCTTCGATGACCGCCCGCAGATCCTCCCCGGTGATCCGCCCTTCCGCCAGCAGGGCGCGGCACCGCTCCCCGGAAAGATACCCGAAAATCCCGGTGACGCGCTGCGCCTCCGCCAGGGCCTGGGGAAAAGGGAGATGCTGAAAACCGTGCAGGGTGTTGTGATGGACAAAATCGGTGATGGAGGCCTGTCCTGGCACCAGGTGTTCCAGGTGGTGGATCGCGGCCAGAATCCGCTCCCGTCGGGTGGGCGGGGTGGTGGGCTGGTGGCTCATGGGGTCAACCGCCCGGCGAACAGATCGCCAAACCGTACCAGAGATGCCTGCATCAGGCCCAGAAGCGGGGCGGGCAGCAGACCCAGCCAGACAATGGTGACGCTCAACAGGACCGCCGCGAACAACTCCGAGCCAGCCAGCGGCCACAGTTCTCCGGGACGGGGATGTTCCGGACCGGTACACAACACCCCGACGGTGCGCACCGCATACGCCGCGCTCACCAGCATTCCCACCCCCAGCAGCGCCGCAGGCCAGCCCCAGCGGGCCAAACCCGCGCTCAACACATGGAGTTCCGCCACAAAGCCGGAGGTTCCCGGCACCCCCACCGAGGCCATGAACGCCAGGGCCACGAAAAAGGCCATGCGGGGCGCCGTATGGGTCAAGGAGCCATAGGCGCGGATGTCCCGGGTATGGGTCCGTTCATACAACAATCCGATGATCAGAAACATCGCCCCGGCGGTCACGCCGTGGGAGACCATCTGCAGCATGGCCCCGGTGATCCCCTCCCGGCTCAGCGTGGCGATGCCCAGCAGCACCACCCCCATGTGGCTCACCGAAGAGTAAGCGACCATCCCTTTCAGATCACTCTGCCGCCAGGCCAACACCCCGCCGTGGATCAGGTTGATCATCGCCAGACCCGCCAGCCACCCCTGCAGAGCCACGACCGCATCCGGAAGCATCCCTGCCGCCCGGATCAGGCCATAGGAACCCATTTTCAACAAGACCCCGGACAACAGAATGCTCACCGGGCTTGGCGCCTCCACATGGGCCAGAGGCAGCCAGCCGTGCAAGGGGAAGATGGGCATCTTGACCCCGAACCCGATAAGAAAGCCCAGAAAGATCAATATCTGCCGATCCCGGGCCAACCCCCGGAGTCCGGTGGCCATTTCGTTCATCAGGAAGGTGTGCAGATGGGTGGCGTCATAGGCCAAAAGCAGGGCGATCAGCATGAAGACCGATCCCCCCATGGTGTAGAGAACGAAGTTCAACGCCGCCTGATTGCGCCGCTTGCCCCCATAGGAGTTGATGAGGAAAAACAACGGCAGCAGGGTCAACTCCCAGAAGATGTAGAAGATGGACCAGTCCTGGGCCATGAAGACCCCGAACATGGCGCTCTCCAGGAGCAACAGCAGGACATAATAGGGTTTGACCCGCTCCCGCACCCCTCCCGAGGCCAGAATCGCCACCAGGGTCAGCAAGGCGGCCAGCAGCACCATGGGCAGGGAGATGCCGTCCACCCCCAGGGCGAAATAGCTCCCGGAGCGGGGACGCCACAGGGTCTTTTCCATCAGTTGGGGTCCGACCCGGGTGACCACCAGTTGTCCCGCCACCCAGAGGGAGAGCAGGCCGGCCAGCGCCGCCGTCAGGATGGCCGCCACCCGGGCGCGGGCAACGGGCAACAGCACGATCACGACCGCACCCAGGGCGGGCAGCAGCAGCAGGGTCAACAGTGGCTTCATGGCAACCAGAAGAGTGCGATCCCAAAAAAAGAGCAACCCGGACCGGTGAACGCTCCAGGTTTCTCTTTTTCAATTAGGTTATCGGCCAGGCAAAAGTCAACGGTTCACGCGGGACAATCGACACCGGTCAGCAATGGCCGGTCCTGCACCCGGCCCAGACGATCATAGATGCTCTGCAGCGCCGCCTGTTCCGTGGCAAAGATGTTGGCTGCCCCGCCCACCCGCTCGAACAGTCCGGTCGAGTGCATCACCTGAAGGATCTGTCTTTTCAGACCGGAGAAAACCATCAGCGTGCCATTCTTGTCGAGGCGCTCCACCAGATGATCCACCACCTCCTCTCCGGAGGCATCCATCTGGTTGATGCCATCCCCCACCAGCAGCAGGAAGCGGGCATCGGGTTTGGCGGCCACGGCGTCCAATACCATCTCCTCGAAGTAGGAGACATTGGCGAAATAGAGCTGGCCATCGAAACGGAGCACGATGATCTCCGGATCCGTGGGCAGGAAGGGATAAAAGGCCACATCCCGCAGGGTGCCATCCGTGTGCAGCCCCAGCAGGGCCACCCGGGGACTCATGGTGCGATAGAGATAGAGCACGATGGCCAGACCGCCGCCAAAGAAGATCCCCTTGTCCAGATGGGGGGCAAAACCCAGAGAGGCGATGAAGGTGGCGATGGCGGCGCTCCCGTCATGGCGGTGGGCCTGCCAGGCGTGGTGGATCGCCCCCACGTTGATCAGTCCCACCACGGCCATCATGATCACCGCGGCCAGCACCGCTTCGGGCAGGTGATACAAAAGCGGCGTGAGAAACAACAGGGTCACCAGCACCATCAGGGAGGTGATCACCGACGACAGGCCGCTTTTGGCCCCGGCATCCAGATTGACCGCGGAACGGGAAAAGGATCCCGAAGTGGGGTAGGACTGGGTGAAGGCCCCCACCAGATTGCCCAGTCCCTGACCGATGAGCTCCTGGTTGGGATCGATGCTGTCCCGGGTGCGGGCCGCCATGGCCTTGGCAATGGAGATGGCCTCCATGAAGCCCACCAGAGAGACGATCAGGGCGGTTCCCAGCAAGTTGAGCATCAGGTTGAGATCGATGGAAGGGATGGCCACGGTGGGCAATCCCTGGGGGATGGTCCCCACCACCTTGCCTCCCAGGGACTCGAAGCCGGTCAGCCAGCTTATCAGGGTGCACAGGGCCACGGCGATGAGCACATTGGGGAGTTTCGGATAGCGCTTCTTCAAGGTGAACATCAGGGCGAAGGAGCCCACGCCAAAGACCAGGGAGGGCCAGTGGACCGCCTGCAACTGCTGGAGCACGCCCCAGATGTCATAAAGAAAATGTTCGCTGCGGCCCATCTTGACGCCGAGGATCTTGGAGAGCTGGGAGAGCCCGATGATCAGGGCCGCGGCGTTGGTGAAGCCCAGAATCACCGGATGGGAGAGAAAATTGACCACCACCCCGAGCCGGAGCGCTCCCAGAACCAGTTGCACCACACCAATCAGCAGGGACATCAGGATGGCCAGGGAGACGAACTCGCTGGAGCCGGGCTGGGCAAAGGGGAGCAGCGCCGAGGCGGTGAGGAGCGACACCACGGCCACCGGTCCTGTGGCCAACTGCCGGGAGGAGCCGAACAGCGCCGCCACGGCCCCGGGGAGAAAGGCGGCGTACAGGCCGTAGTAGGCCGGCAGTCCCGCCAGGTTGGCGTAGGCCATGGATTGGGGAATGAGCACCAGAGCCACGGTGATTCCGGCGATGAGGTCCGCGCGGATGTGTTCCGGACGCATGGGAAACCAGCCCAGAAACGGCAATATCTTTTTGATGGAAAACATGGAATTCGATCCTGAAAATGACGTGCCGGACAACTGTGAGCTCTTTTAAATCGTGGCTTTCTCAATCGGAGAGGCCACCACCAATGGACAGGGCAGACGCTGACTCCAGGGGGGCGGACGCCGCCGTTCCGGATGGCTTTGCAGCCCCCATTTTTCCAGGGACTCCACCAGGATGCAGACAATCCCGGAAATGCCCCCCGCGTAGGCCAGCACGGTTTTCCAGGGGATGCCGGGACGATGGATCAG
Organism: Magnetococcales bacterium; assembly: GCA_015232245.1. GTDB lineage: Bacteria > Pseudomonadota > Magnetococcia > Magnetococcales > Magnetaquicoccaceae > Magnetaquiglobus. The sequence goes on from JADGAB010000024.1 coordinate 11,516, forward strand.
ACGCGCCGTGCGACCCTGCCGGTTCACCTCTTCCAGAAACCGGGTCAGGGTGGGATTCTGTTCAGTCTCGGGTCCGGCCAGCAAAATCTCGACCCCGGCGTCCAGGCGTTCCATCATGGAACGGGTGGTGACCAGCACTTCGGGTTGGGGTTCGCCTGCCTGGAGCACCAGCAGAATCTCCCGCATGCCCCGCGCCAGGGTCCGAGCCGTGACAAACTCTCCGGCCTCGGCGAACGCCGTGGCGGAGAGCAGGCGATCCAGGGTATCGGAGGCAGGCATCATCTGGAGGCGACGCCCGGCTTGACCGGTTGCTCTCCCGGGATGCGCCCCCCGGAGGGTTCGACACGCTTTCGGACCGGTTGTTCCGATGCGGGCTGCTTCAGAAAAGCCAGCGCGCTTTCCGGTTCACCCGCCTGGGCAAAGGTGGCGGCCAGCCAATGCAGATCCATGATCGAAAGGGGGGCAGGCATGGGAGACTCCTGGAAACCTCTTAAAAAGCAAAGATGAATAACCAGTAAAGCATGCGGTGTACCATATGGTGAATATACTGTTTTTCAATGAGTTAAATGGATAACGGTGAATATCGTTCTCCATCATTCATTGCATATTGCAATATGGCGACACCCAGGATGGAGGGGTATTTGTTAAGAGTTGGTTAAATAAGAATATATTCAACAACTTATTAAAGACCGTTGCCAATTGCCACCATGTTTTGCAAAATGCAACACTTCTCCCTCTTTGGATCCATGCGGTTGCAGGAGCCACATTCATGTTCCAGACCTCGTTGCGCGGCAAGGTGATGTTGGGCTTTGCGCTGATCAGCACCCTGGCGTTGGGTTTGAGCTTCTTCACCCTGGTGGAGCTGCGCATGCTCTCGTTACGCCTGCAGGCCAGGGAACATTTTTTTCTGCTTCTGAACAACGTATTGGAGCTGCGCCGGTTCGAGAAGAATTTTTTTCTTTATCATCAACAGGAAGACCGGGAACAACTGCTGGGCTACGTGGCGCGGATCCAGGAAAATCTGGCCCAGGCAACCCCTCTGGATCCCAGGGCCATGCCCGCCATCGAACAGGCCCGGCACTGGATCCGCGCCTACGGGGAGCAAGCCCGCGCCCCCCGGGCGGAGAAACCCACAGAACAGGAGAACCGGCTGCGGGCCTTGGGGAAATCCCTGGTGACCACCGCCGAACAGCTCGCCGAAGCGGAGAGAGTGGCGGTGCAGCGCGCCATGGAGCGGCATCGGCAGTTGCTGCTGGGGGCCATGGTGGTGGTGATCGGGGTGATCGTGCTGCTGGGCAGATCCCTCTCCATGCGGATCGTGCTGCCGTTGCGCCGCATCGAGGAGTCCATGGCCGGGGTGGCGGATGGCCAGTTCAGCCAACTCCACATCCCCTCCCGGGACCGGGAGATCGTCTCGCTGACCAGCGCGTTCAATCTGGTGCTCGAGGAGTTGCGCCGGCGGCAGCGGCATCTGTTGCGCTCGGAGAAACTGGCCTCGCTGGGGACTTTGCTCTCCGGGGTGGCCCACGAGTTGAACAATCCTCTGTCCAACATCTCCACCTCCTGTCAGATCCTCGCCGAGGAGCTGGACCAGCCGGATCCAACCTACCACAAAGAGCTGGTGGGACAGATCGACGAGCAGACCCGACGGGCCCGGGATATTGTCCGTTCCCTGCTGGATCTGGCCCGGGACCGGAGCTTCCAGCGCGCCCCGGTGTTGCTTGCCGAAACGGTGGCCGAGGCGATCCGTTTCAGCAAGGGTCACATTCCGGCCCGGATCCGGGTGATCAATCAGCTTCCCGGAGAGATTTTAGTCTCCGGGGACCGGCGCCGACTGCAACAGGCATTCATCAATCTGTTGAAAAACGCCATCGACGCCATTCCGGAGAGCGGAGAGGTGGTCATTCGGGTGGCGCCAGCGGAAAGTACGCAGAGTCCGGGGCTGTTCGCCGGGTGTCGCTGCCCGGTTCCCTGGTGTGATCTCGAGGTGGCGGACACGGGCACGGGCATGGAAGAAGGATTGGTGGGGCGGATTTTCGATCCGTTTTTCACCACCAAACCGGTGGGTCAAGGGTTCGGTCTGGGACTGGCGGTGGTACACGAGGTGGTGGAGGAGCATGAAGGATGCATAGCCGTGGAAAGTCAAGTGGGGATGGGCAGTCGTTTTGTGGTGCGTCTGCCGGTGCTTCAGGGAGGCTGAACCCATGACTTCTGAACATGGCAGCCTGTTGATCGTGGATGACGAAGTGATCGCGGTGCGCAACCTGGCCCATGTGATGCGCAAGGAGGGATACCGGGTGACTACCGCCGAAAGCGGCGTTCGAGCCTCGGACCTGCTCGCCCGGCAGTCGTTCGATGTGGTGATGACCGATCTGCGCATGGACGGAGTGGATGGCATGGAGCTGTTGCGGCGCTGCCGGGAGCGGCATCCGGAGAGCGAAGTGATTCTGGTGACCGGATTCGCCACCCTGGAATCGGCGGTGGAGGCGATGCGGGAGGGGGCGTTTTATTACATCGCCAAGCCGTACCGTCTGGAGGATGCCCGCAAGGTGGTGCGGGAGGCGGTGCAGAAGGTCTGGCTGAAACGGGAGAACCGGCATCTCAAAGAGCAGTTGCAGGGATTGCGCACCAAAGGACCGATCATCGCCCGGGATCCGGGGATGCTCAAGCTGTTGGAGGTGGCCCGACAGGTGGCCCCCACGGGGTGCAACGTGCTGATCACCGGAGAGAGCGGCGTGGGCAAGGAGCTGTTCGCCCGGGAGTTGCATCGTCATTCGGGGCGTCCGGAGGGGCCTTTTGTGGCGGTCAACTGCGGGGTGTTCACCGAGGAGTTGTTGGCCGGAGAGCTGTTCGGGCACGAAAAGGGGGCTTTCACCGGCGCGGTGAGCGCCCGGGCCGGTCTGATGGAGGCGGCCCGGGGAGGCACCCTGTTTCTCGACGAGGTGACGGAGATGAGTCTGTCCATGCAGGTGAAGCTGTTGCGGGCCATTCAGGAGCGGGAGATTCTCCGGGTGGGGGGCACCCAGGCCATTCCGGTGGATGCCCGTTTCATCGCCGCCACCAACCGGGATCTCGCCGATGCGGTGGCGGTGGGGCGGTTTCGAAAGGATCTCTATTTTCGTCTCAACGTGATCACCCTGAACGTGCCGCCGTTGAAGGAACGACGGGGGGACATCGAGCTTTTGGCCAATCATTTTCTCAAGAGGGGGGCGGAGCGCATGGAACGACCGGCCCGGCGCATCTCTCCGGAGGCCATGGCCTTGTTGCGGGAGTATGATTTTCCCGGCAACATCCGGGAGTTGGAAAACGTCTTGGAGCGGGCGGTCGCCTTGTGCGAAACCGAGGAGATCGACGCCACCCATCTGCCGGACGAGTTGCGGGTCGGGGTGATTCGGGCCTTCCGGCGGCGTCCCGGGGGATCGCCCACCCTGGAGGAGCTGGAGGCGGATTACATCCGCTGGGTGTTGGGGGAGACCGGAGGCAATCAGACCCTGGCCGCATCGATTCTGGGGATCGACCGGGTATCGTTATGGCGCAAGCTCAAGCGGTTGCGTCTGGTGGCCGGGGAAGAGGGAGGGAACGGGTGAAATTCAAAGAGCCAAGGATCCAGGGTCGCATCCATTGGGACCATGCGGCATGATTTATGTTTATGCAGACCGTCCCGCGTCCCCTATCATGACGACAAACAAGTTGCCAAGCCAGCTTAATCGAACCATAATCGAAAGACACCATACCAATTTCTCTTATAGCTTTAAACCTAAATCCGACATATTCCACACATCATCCAATCACTTACCACCATCGGCATACAGTTCCCCGGGGGTGGGGAGGGTCCACTGTCGGCCTTGCCACAAGATGCGCAGCGGCGCATCGTTGGCGCCATGAAACTCCCTGATCAGGTCAACCGAAAACACCTCTCGGCGCTCCACCCCGGGCAGCAACGGGGTCACCCGGGCGGCGGCCAGTGTGTCCCCGCCCATGGCCCCCAGATCCGGGGTACGATAGATTCCCAGAAAGGTTTCATGATCCATGGGTTGCCGATGGACCAGCCGCCAGCCGTTGTCCAGATCCCCATGCACCATGAAGGTGCCCAAAACGACAACAGGCAAAACGACCAGCAGGACCACCCCATAGAGCAACAGCAAAAGCCTGATTGGCCTGGCCCGCACGACAAAAAGCAGCCACAAGGGAACCAGATAGACGACGGATGAGAGGATACCGAGGATGTTGTTGATTTTGTTTATGGCAATGACGATATCGTACCAGGCGGAGATCCAGTGCGCCGCGGCAACGATGACGATAAAAGAAATCAGGACAACTGACACTCTTTTTTTACGCATCGCTTGCCGCGCCTGTCGGGAAGGGGGAACGGGTCAACTCCGCAGATCGATGGCGATGGGGAAGTCGGGAATGGTTTTGGGGCGGGCCACAATGGGGGTTTGCCGGTTGTCGGTCAACGCCTTGACCCGTTCGACGATATAGCGTTCAAGATCGTTGATGGTGATCTGACCATCCTCCCCGGCAGCCTCCCCCTCCAAACCTTCCACCAGTGCCTTGGTGAAGACACCGTTTGCCAATCCAGGATCTTCCTCAGATTCCTGTGATCTGGTTGACGAGGCAAACACCACTACCCCATTTTCGGCTGCCATCAAATCGTTAACAATCTGATTCACATCGATCCAACCACCTTTGGATCGGGATGCCTCTCCCAGCATGTTTTCGGAATAGCAGGTATCCAGGAAACACAGTGTCTTGCCACGAAAACCATTAAGGGTATCCTTGAGTATCCCATAGTGAATCGCAGTAGCTATCAGAGATTCTCCTTTTCCATCTTTTGGCAGAAAATAATATTTACTATTATAATCGTTGCAGCCGTGGCCAGCCAAAAACAGCATGACCACATCCTGGGAAGTAATCGTCTGCCGCACCAACCATTCCAAACCTTCGAGCACCTCCTTCCCCATGGCATCCGGCAAAATGCGAGACTCCACGCTCTGATACAACGCCCCCTTCTGTCTGGCAATCACCTCAACAAAATCCTTGGCATCCTTCACAGAATACTTTAACTTTTTATCGTACAGGTAATCCCCAACCCCAATAGCCAATATATACAGTTTTGGCTTGCGGGACGCACGAATCTTGCCCGCAGGCAACGGCAACGGCTGCACCCCCCGCCATTGCAACTGAATCTGGAACGGTTCGCTGTAGCCGTGGCGGTTTTCGGCAATCAGGGCCACGGTCACATCCTCTTCCGGCAACGTCACGATCACCTCCCCTTCCAGATCCAGAGGTTGGCCCGGCCCCCGGCTCAGTTTCCTGTCCGCAGGTCGGCCATTGATCATGGGTTGCAGATGCAACAAAGGGGCATCCGCCCGGGTCTCCACCCGATAACGCAGTGTCACCTTGGGGGAGGTGAACGCCTCCCCGGTCTCCAGCAACCGCACCACCGGCGGCAACACCTCCTCCAGGGCCGGAACCGTCTGCGCCTTCAGGCCCCGTTTTTCATTGGCCTGACGCAACGCCTTCTCTTCGTCCAGGGTCTCCAGCACCCGTTCCACCACATCGGACCGGCAGTAGCGCTCCCGGAAACGGCTGACCGGATAAAAGGCCGCCTCCCGCTCCGCCCCCTGGTTGACATGCCAGCCGATCAACTCCTCACCCCCCGGAGAGGCGGCATAATACCCCTGGGGCGTCCAGAGCACCCAGCGTTTCCCATCCCGGGTCACAAAGAGCGCCAGCAACTCCTGCCCATCCTCCATCCGATGCCAGCGGATGGTGCCATCCCCGTATCCGGCCACAGCCAGGCGTCCATCCCGGGTCACGTTCACTGCCCACACTGCAGATGGTGCCGCCTGCCGCCAAAGTTCCCCGCCCTTGCGATCAAAACAGCGCAGAGACCAATCTGCTCCCAACACAAACCTTTTCCCCTTCGGGGCAATGGCCAGACATCGGGACCCTTCGTATTCTTTCAAAGCCAGGGGCTGGCCGTTCAAGCGGGGGGCAGGGTGATTTTCCCAATCCGTGATGGCAAGCCCGGGGCACTCCAGAACCGGGGCAAGCAGGGTGGCATCGATTTCTGGATTGAACGACAACTGCCGCCTGGCCAGATCAAACACCGTCAATTGTTGACCCCACATTCCCAGACCAAACCCCACCCGGTCCCCTTCCGGAGAGAGGCGAAAACTGTCCCCGGCAGCCCGAAAATCCGGCTGGACCGGCCAGCGCGCCAAGGAGATCTCACCGGTATCTGCCACCACCCCCCAGGACGGATCTCCCGATCCAAATACCACCCGCCCATTGGACAAGGCCCGCAGATCCATGAGGGTGTTGCCTGCCACAGGAAAATCCTGGTGCGCCCCTCGACCTTCCTGCTCCCAGGCGCGAATGAAATGCCGCTTCCCCTCATGAGCCCTTCCCCCGGCATACAGCCTGGCCCCATCCCGGGACCAGGCAACCTTGCTTAAGTCATTATCCACCCCTTCGGTCCCCGGGGCATACAGGAAGGCCAGATCCTGGCCGGAGAGAACATTGACTGCCGGAAAATCTCCAAACCCCACCGCCACCAACGCCCCATCCGGGGAGAAGTCCACCCCGTATGGCTCTGCTCCCCCCGGGGGTCGCACCCGGGCAATCAGCCTGAAATCGGCAGCATACAGCCGCACATAGCCATCCAAGGAACTGGTGACCAGACGTCCCAGGGGATCGAAATCCACCCAATAACCAGCCTTCCCACAGCTTTGGTCCGCAAACACCTCCCGCCACTCCCCGGCGGCAAAGAGCCGCAAGCCCTTGTCGGCCCCCAGGGTGGCGGCCAGATGGCGACCATCCGGCGAAAAAGCCAGATAAAGAACAACCTCCGGCAAACCCGCTATCCGTCCCGCCATCCTGCCGCTGGCCCGGTCGAACAGATAGATGGAACCGGTTTCCTCCCCGAACCGGGTCCACCCCCCCACCGCCACCACTCCCCCATCCGGGGAGATGGCCACGGCATAAAGCTTGCTGTCATGGATCCCCTCCCCCACGGGAGGACGCAGCACGGTGAGCAACTCCCCGGTGTTGAGATCCCACACCCGGGCGGTCTTGTCTTCCGAGGCGGTCACCAGAAACCGTTCGTCCCGGTCCACGGCGATGCGATTGATCATCGCCAGGTGCATTTCCGCCTCCAGCCGCAACAGGGGGCGGGAGGGGGCCGGGGTTGTCTCATCCGAATGGGGCGTCATGGCAGGCTTTCCGTTGTCAAAGTTTGAAAAAATGGCCTTTTGAAGGGGTGATGAGAGCACGAAACGGCGCATGCCGTCAAGCGGAACATGCTTAAAGTGACCTCTCAGGCCCCACTCCCCGGGGTTTGCCGCCTGTCTGGCAACCGCCTGAGGGAAGAATTCGCGTCTTGACTGAAATCAAATGCGCCAAAAGGGTTGGGCAAGGGAGAGAGAATGTGTTATGCTTTCCATTCGTCTCTTTCATTAAACGGCACCAAACCTTACGGAAAACCCATCCGATGAACCACTGCGCCAAACTTCCCCCTTTTCGGCTGGTCCTGCTTGTCTCTGGTCTGCTCGTCCTGCTGGCGTGGCTGACCCCGGCCCAGGCGGCCTTGCAGATCGACATCTCCAAGGGCGGGCTGCAGCCCATGCCCATCGCCATCCCGAAATTTCTGGATACCAATCCGGACGGCTCGGTGAACCCCTCGGCGGCCATGGGCAACCGCATCGCCGACGTGGTGGCCGCGGACCTGGAACGGTCCGGACTCTTCCAGATTCTGGATCGCAAAGGGTTTCTCCAGGATCCGGCCTCGTTGTGGAAGGATGGTCCCAACTTCAAGGACTGGCGCTTGAGCGGCGCCGAGGCGGTGGTCTCCGGGGCGGTGGTGGATGCCGGCGGCGCGGTGAACGCCGATTTCTTTCTCCACGACGTCTTCAAGGGGACTCCGGTGGGCAAGGGGCAACGGTTCAGCGCCCCGAAACAGGAGTGGCACATGGTGGCCCACCGCATCGCCGACGAGATCTATTCCCGGCTGACCGGCGAGGCGGGCTACTTCTCCTCCCGCATCGTCTTCGTGGCGGAACGGGGGGACAAGAAATGGCTCTCCATCATGGATCAGGACGGTCTCAACCGCACCGACCTGACCGAAGGGAAATCCCTGGTGCTCACCCCCCGCTTCTCCCCCAAAGGGGACAACCTGTTTTTCCTCTCCTATGTCTCCGGGGAGCCGCGCATCTATCGCTATGAACTGTTCACCGGCAAGAAGTTTCCCGAAGGGGATTTCCCCGGCCTGAACAGCGCCCCCTCCTGGTCCCCGGACGGCACCCGCATGGCCATGACCCTCAACAAGGATGGCAACGCGGAGATCTATGTCAGGGATCTGGCATCCGGCACCCTCACCCGTCTGACCCAGCATCCGGGCATTGACACCTCCCCCTCCTGGTCCCCGGATGGACGGCGCATCGTCTTCAACTCGGACCGGGGCGGCACGCCCCAGATCTATACCATGAACGCCGACGGCTCCAACCAGACCCGCATCACCTTCGAAGGCAACTACAACGCCGCCCCGGCCTGGTCTCCCCGGGGAGACCTGATCGCCTATGTCAAAGGCGGCGGCGGCAGTTTCGGCATTTCGGTGATCAACCCCCAGGGCAATCAGGATCGCACCCTGACCAGCTCCTGGATGGATGAATCCCCGGCCTGGGCCCCCAATGGCCGGGTCATCGCCTTCACCCGGGAAGCCCAGGGGAGAAAATCCCGACTCTACACCATCGACCTGACCGGCCAGAACGAACGCATCGTGCCCATGGAACCGGACATCCAGGCGTCCGACCCCTCCTGGTCGCCGTTGATCAAGTAATGATTAAGTTGGCCCAGAAATTGCTTTATAATTTTGTTTGGGCTGACGACGTTTTTTCGTTTACTTTGGTCCCGTCCTTGTTCGATTATCGCAATTTGAATCGGAACGCGGCGGACCGCGCATCCAAACCACTGTCAAAAAAAAACGAGGATTTCGAATCATGATCACAAAACGTTCTCATCTGCTGGCTGTCTCCCTGCTCTCCCTGGGCCTTCTGGCCGGTTGCGGCTCTGTGCCCGGATCCCAGGATGCCGCCGGTCAAGGCGACCAGGCCAAGGCCGGTGATGACGGTCGCGCCCTGGGACGGACCGACGGCTCTTCTTCCTATCTCGATGGCCGCAACAATCCCAACGACCCCTCGGGCCGCATGAACGGCGAACCGGAACATCGGGTCTATTTCGACCTCAACTCCTCCCTGATCGGCTCCCAGGCCGCGGACGTGCTCTCCCAGAACGCCCGCTGGCTCGCCAAACGGAATGTCACCATCGAAGGCCACTGCGACGAACGGGGCACCCGGGAATACAACCTGGCCCTGGGTCAGAAGCGGGCCGACGCCGCCAAGCAATACCTGATCTCCCAGGGTGTGGACGGCTCCCGGATCAAGACGGTCAGCTATGGCAAAGAGCGGCCTTTGGTCAATGGACACAACGAGTCGGCCTGGGGCAAAAACCGCCGCGCCGAACTGGTCCAGTAAGCTGTTTTGCTCTTTCGCCTTACTTGAAGGTTGTCGAAAGCCATGCGCATGACGGTGCCTGAACTCCCGCGCGCGTTCACCACGCAAGCGCGCGTTCTTGTGATCTGCGGATCCCTCTCCTTTCTGGCCGGATGCGGCGGCACCGGTGCCCCGCCTCCCGACGGCTCGGACGGAGAACCGCCACGCATCGAAGGACAGGCCGCCCGCCCGCCCGTGCGGGTCGGCGACCTGGCCGAGCGCATCGACCAGACAGAGCAGAACCAGCGCAACGCCATGGCCGATCTCACCAACCGGCTGGCCCTGCTGGAAAGGCAACTCGGCAGCGTGCAAGGCTCGGTGGAAGAGGTGCGTCACGACAACAAACGGCTGACGGATCGGGTGGAGTCCATTCCACCCCCGGAAGCCCGTGTGGTCCAAGCCCCGGCGCCCGCGCCGGTCGCGGAACTTGCCCCGCCTGCGGCGGCTCCACCTGCGGTCCCCGCGCCTGCGGTGGCGCCTCCTGCCACAGCAACAACGGCGGCGGCGGTCCCTCCGGCTGCGGCCAAACCGGCCACCACCCCGCCGGCTGCGACCACGCCTGCCGCCGCAGCCCCGGCCACCGGCAAACCCGCCGCACCGGCAGCCCCGGCGGCAACCGCTCCAGCCGCTCCGGCGGCAGTCTCGGGCAACGCCAAGGAGACTTACGACGCGGCCTTCCAGCAGATCAAGGATGGCCAGTACGACGCCGCCAAAACCGGATTCCAGAACTTCCTGAAAGCCCATCCCAAGGATGCCCTGGCAGATAACGCCCAATACTGGATCGGCGAGATCCATTACAAGCAGCGTCAGTTCCCGGAAGCCCTGATGGCCTTCAATCAGGTGCTGCTCAAGTGGCCAAACAGTGCCAAGGTGCCGGATTCGCTGTTGAAAATCGGTTATTCCTTCTATGAATTGAGCGACATGGAAAATGCCAACACCAGTCTGCAGCGTCTGGTCAAGGATTTTCCCAGTTCCTCTGCAGCGGGTCAGGCCAAACCCAGACTCGCCATGATCAAACAGAAACTGGGTCGTTGAGGGTGTCCGAACGGGCGGTGGTGCTGCTATCCGGCGGCATGGATTCGGCGGTCTGTCTGCATGCGGCCCACCGGGAAGGGTTGGAGCTCTATCCCCTCTCCTTCCGCTACGGACAGCGCCATCGACAGGAACTGGCCGCAGCCGAAGCCGTGGTTTCCCGAATGCCGGTGGCCCGCTGGCTGATTCTCGATCTGCCTTTGGATCGCATCGGCGGTTCCGCCCTGACCGATCCGGAGAGCACGCCCTGCAAGACCGGTCCCGGCAGCGGCATTCCCGCGACTTATGTCCCGGCGCGCAACACCATTTTTCTCTCCCTGGCTCTGGGCTGGGCGGAAACCTTGCAGGCCCGACAGATTTTCATCGGGGTCAACGGGGTGGACTATTCCGGCTATCCGGATTGTCGTCCGGAGTTCATCGCCGCCTACGCAACCCTGGCCAATCTGGCCACCCGGGAAGGGGTGGACGGACAGGGATTTCGCATCCGCGCCCCTCTGCAGCATCTTTCCAAGGCGGAGATCATTCGCATGGGGTTGGAACTGGGGGTGGATTTCCGACTCACCCGCTCCTGTTACGATCCGGACCCGGCGGGGCTGGCCTGCGGCTTGTGCGATGCCTGCCGGTTGCGACTGGCGGGATTTCAGGCTGTGGGAGTTCCGGATCCCATCGCCTATGTCGGAGGTCGGACCTGAAACACGGACAGGGGTCCAGGGAAATTATCTCCCTGGCAGGGTCCAGGGACAAGGCCCCTGGGACTTTAAACCGCAACCATTTCGGGATGCGTCATTTTACTTGATAGGGGTCCAGGGG
>JADGAB010000250.1 GCA_015232245.1 Magnetococcales bacterium
TGGGGGTGTCGAGTCTGGCCGGGGGACACGCCACCCTGGTGCCACTGCTCATCCAGGCTTTGGCCCGGCAAGGGGCGAACGATGTGGTGGTGGTGGCCGGCGGGGTGATTCCGAGTCAGGAACACGACGCGCTGAAATCCGCGGGGGTGGCCGAAATCTTTGGACCCGGAGTCTCCGCCGTGGAAGCGGCCTCCCGGGTTTTGCGCGCCATCTCCAGCCGTGTCCATTGATTCAACAAACGATCTTGCGACGGGCATCCGCCAGGGGGAGCGACGGGCGCTGGCCAAGGCCATCACCCTGATCGAAAGCGTCAAACCCGAGGATGACCGCAAAGCGGCTGCGTTGCTGGAAGCGTTGTCCCGGAAGGGGGAGGATCAACCAGCGTTGCGGGTGGCCATCAGCGGCCCCCCGGGCGCGGGCAAAAGCACCCTCATCGACGCCTTGGGCATGGAAGCGGTCTCCCGGGGTTTGCGCACCGCGGTGCTGACCATCGATCCCTCGTCCAAACGCAGCGGAGGGAGCATTCTGGGGGACAAGACCCGCATGCCGCGCCTGAGCGCGCATCCACTGGCTTTCATCCGGCCCAGCGCCGCGGGGGCCACCCTCGGCGGGGTGGCGCGCCGCACCCGGGAGAGCATGTCCCTGCTGGAGTCAGCCGGATACGGCCTGATCCTGGTGGAGACCGTCGGGGTCGGCCAGAGCGAAACGGAAGTGGCGGGCATGGTGGATCTGTTTGTGCTGGTTCTGCTCCCCAACGCCGGGGACGAACTGCAGGGGATCAAACGGGGCATCATGGAGCTGGCGGAGTTGATCCTGATCAACAAATCCGATGGCGTGTTCACCCAGGCCGCGGAGTTGACCCGCTCCCAGATTCAAGCCTCCCTGCCTCTGCTGCGCCGCCCCGAAGAGCAGACCTGGACGCCACGTGTTCTGCTGGTCAGCGCCATGGAAGAGTCGGGAATCGGCGCGGTGATGGATACCCTGCAGGAGTTCCAGCACACCATGACCGCCAACGGTGTTCTGGAGGACAAACGCCGACGCCAGGCCGCGGGCTGGATGTGGGAACGGGTGTACGATGGTTTGCGGCAACGTTTTCTGGCGGATCCGGCCATCCGGAAACTGGCCGGGGAGCTGGAACCCCAGGTGCGTCGGGGTGAGTTGGGCGCTGTGACCGCCGCGGAGCGGTTGTTGAAGGTTCATTGCGGTAACGGGTACGATAACCATGTGGGAAATCATTAAGAAACTTGACAAATTGCGTGCCCAGGCCCGTTTGGGCGGGGGCGAGGAACGGATCAAGGCCCAGCATCGCCGGGGCAAGCTGAGCGCCCGGGAGCGTCTGGAAGTGTTGATGGATCCCGACTCCTTCGAAGAACTGGACATGTTTGTCGAACACAACTGCGCGGACTTCGGCATGCATGATACCCACGTGGCCGGGGATGGGGTGGTCACGGGGTTCGGGACCGTGCATGGCAGGCGCGTGTTCGCCTTTTCCCAGGATTTCACCGTCTTTGGCGGTTCCTTAAGCGAGGCAAACGCAAGAAAAATATGCAAGATCATGGATATGGCCATGAATGTAGGATCCCCCATCATCGGCATCAACGACTCCGGCGGGGCCCGCATCCAGGAAGGGGTCGCCTCCCTGGCCGGCTACGCCGAGGTGTTCCAGCGCAATGTGCTGGCCTCCGGCGTGGTGCCGCAGATTTCCGCCATCATGGGTCCGTGCGCCGGTGGGGCGGTCTACTCTCCGGCCCTCACCGACTTCATCATGATGGTCAAGGATACCTCCTACATGTTCCTGACCGGTCCGGAGGTGGTGAAAACCGTCACCCATGAAGAGGTCACCGCCGAACAACTGGGCGGGGCGGTCACCCATGCCACCCGTTCCGGGGTGGCGGATTTCGCCTTCGACAACGATCTGAATCTCCTGAAACAACTGCGTCGTCTGTTGTCGTTTCTGCCCGCCAGCAACCGGGCGCCGCCGGAGCGGATCAACACCGGGGACGATCCCCGCCGTCAGACCCCCTCCCTGGACTCCCTGGTGCCGGACGATCCCCTGCGTCCCTACGACATGAAAGAGCTGATCGAAAAGGTGGTGGACAACTACGACTTCATGGAGGTCCAGTCCGGCTACGCCAAGAACATCATCATCGGTTTCGCCCGCATGGATGGGCATACCGTGGGAATCGTCGCCAATCAGCCCCTGGTGCTGGCCGGCTGTCTGGACATCGCCAGTTCCATCAAGGCGGCCCGGTTCGTGCGCTTCTGCGACTGTTTCCATATTCCTCTGGTCACTTTTGTGGATGTGCCCGGTTTCCTGCCCGGTCTGCAACAGGAACTGGGCGGCATCATCAAACACGGGGCCAAGCTTTTGTTCGCCTTTGCCGAGGCCACGGTCCCCAAGGTGACGGTCATCATCCGCAAAGCCTATGGCGGAGCCTACGACGTGATGTCCTCCAAGCATCTGCGGGGGGATCTCAACTACGCCTGGCCCAACGCCGAAATCGCGGTCATGGGGCCCAAGGGTGCCGCGGAGATCATCTTCCGCAACGAAATCCGCAGCGCGGAAGACCCGGAAGCCAAGCTCAAAGAGGTCAGCGCCGTTTATGCGTCCAATTTCGCCAATCCTTTCATCGCGGCCCGCAAGGGGTTCATCGACGATGTGATCATGCCCCACGACACCCGTTACCGGGTCATTCGGGGTTTGCAGACCATGGCGGGAAAGAAACTGACCAATCCCTGGAAAAAACACGACAATCTGCCTTTGTAACCGGGAGATTCCAACAGCATGCGCAAGATTCTGATCGCCAATCGTGGCGAAATCGCCTGTCGGGTCATCCGCACGGCGCGCCGCATGGGCATTGCCACCGTGGCCATCCACTCGGATGCCGACCGGGACGCATTGCATGTCCGTGAGGCGGACGAGGCGGTGCGGGTGGGACCGGCGGCCAGCAACGCATCCTATCTGGTGGTGGAGAACATCCTGGCCGCCATCGACAGAACCCAGGCCGACGCCGTGCATCCGGGTTACGGGTTCTTGTCGGAAAACACCGACTTCAGCCAGACCCTGCAGGAACGGGGCGTCACCTTCATCGGTCCCGGACCGGAGGCCATCCGGGCCATGGGGGACAAGATCGCCTCCAAGAAGCTCGCCCGCGCCGCCGGGGTCAACACCATTCCCGGCCATACCGAAACCATCCCCAACGCCGAAGCCGCCGTAAAGGTGGCCCGGGAGATCGGCTATCCGGTGATGATCAAGGCCTCCGCGGGCGGAGGCGGCAAGGGGATGCGTCTGGCCCACACCGACCAGGAGGTGCGGGAAGGGTGGATCTCGGCGTCCAACGAGGGACGCAATTATTTCAAGGATGATCGGGTCTTCATCGAGAAATTCATCGAAAGGCCCCGACATATCGAGATCCAGATTCTTTGCGACGCCCACGGCAACGGGGTGTGGCTCAACGAACGGGAGTGCTCCATCCAGCGCCGCAATCAGAAGGTGATCGAGGAGGCCCCGTCCCCTTTCGTGGACGCGGCGATGCGCCGGGCCATGGGGGAACAGGCCCTTTCGCTGGCCAAGGCGGTGGGGTATGTTTCCGCCGGCACCGTGGAGTTCGTGGCAGGCGACGACAAACAGTTCTATTTCCTGGAAATGAACACCCGGCTGCAGGTGGAGCATCCGGTCACGGAAATGATCACCGGACTCGATCTGGTGGAGTGGATGATCCGCGTCGCCCGGGGCGAAAAGCTGGGCTTCACCCAGGATCAGATCCCCATCAACGGCTGGGCCATGGAGAGCCGCATCTACGCGGAGAATCCCTATGCCGGATTTCTGCCCTCCTCGGGTCGTCTGGTGCGCCATCAGCCCCCGGTGGAGAGTGACCGGGTGCGGGTGGACACCGGGGTGTTTGCCGGCGGTGAGGTATCGATCCACTACGACCCGATGATCGCCAAGCTGATCACCTGGGGTGAGGATCGGGCCTCGGCCATTGCCACCATGCGGAATGCCCTGGACAACTATCTGATCGACGGACTGGCCCACAACATCGATTTCTTGAACGCGGTGACGGGTCATCCCCGGTTTCAGGCCGGGGAGATCACCACGGCCTTCATTGCCGAGGAGTACCCGGACGGATTCGGGGGCGCTCCGCTCACGGATGAGTTGCGGCAATTCTTCGCTCTGGTGGCGGTGGTGCTGGAGCAGGCCGAGGATGCCCTGCTCTCTCCCCCGGCGGCGCGGGAAGAGTGGATGGTGACCATGGAAGGGGAGACCATGAAACTTGTGGTCGAGCGTGGAGAGAAAAGCAACCTGATCACCCTGGAGGATGGCGCATCCTTCGAGATCGAGCTTGGCTATCGTCCCGGCAGCCGTCTGGGCACCTTCCAGGTGGCGGGCCGGACCCGCACCGTGCGCATCCGCCGTCTGGAGGGGGGCTACCAGTTGTCCCACGGGGGACGACGGGTGCAGGCTTCGGTATGTCATTGGCGTCTGTACGAGATGGCCAGACGCATGCCGGAGAAGAAATCCGCCCACAGCACCAAATCCCTGATCACCCCCATGCCGGGTCTGGTGCGGGAGGTGATGACCGTGGAAGGTCACAAGGTTGCCCAGGGGGATCCGTTGTGCGTGCTGGAGGCCATGAAAATGGAAAACACCATCCGGGCGGAAAAGGATGGGGTGGTGGCCAAGGTGCATGTCAAGACCGGCGACACCGTGGAAGCGGATGCCGTGCTGTTCACGTTCGAATAAAGGGCATGGGGATGATCGGACGCTTGAATCATGTCGCGCTGGCCGTGCCGGATCTGGACCGGGCGGTGGCGACCTATCGGGAGATTCTCGGGGCGCGGGTGGAGGAGCCGTGTCATCTGCCGGAGTTCGGGGTCACGGTGGTGTTCGTGCGTCTGCCCAACACCAACGTGGAGCTGTTGTACCCTTATGGGGAGAACTCCCCGATCCGCCGGTTTCTGCAACGCAATCCCGCCGGCGGGATGCATCATGTCTGTTATGAGGTGGCGGATATCCGGTCCGCTGTGGCGCAACTGGGTCAGCACGGTCTGGAGGTATTGG
>JADGAB010000251.1 GCA_015232245.1 Magnetococcales bacterium
AGTCCCAAGGGCTTCGCCCCTGGACCCCACCAGGGGGATAATCCCCCTGGACCCCTATAAGTAAAACTACGCATCCCGAAATGGGCGCGGTTTAGCCTCATCAAGGCACATCCATGCATCCGGAAACAGGTGCGGTTCCTGCACCCATGAAAAGAAAGAAACATGACCGCTATCACCTTCGATACATTGAAGTTCGTGGAAACCCTCAAGGCGTCCGGTTTCGATGAATCCCCGGCCAAAGACATGGCCGTCGCTATTCAGGAAGTGCAAAAAGCCCATCCGGATACCCTTGTCACCGAAGCCAGGCTGGAAAAAGAGCTGGCGCCGATCCGTATCGATCTGGCGGTCATCAAATGGATGTCGGGCATTCTGGTGGCCGGAGTCATGGCGCTCATTCTCAAGACATTCTTTCCCCATTGATTCCCCTTTTCAATACCGCTCCACATGGTATGATACCCTTCGGCAAGCAGCACCGATGAAGCCAAGTGCCCGATCAGACCCCAGCACGGATCGATTGCATGCTTATTGAATTCAGTGTCACCAACTACCTCTCCTTCTGCGAACGCCAGACGTTGAGCATGGCCGCCAGCGGCAACTATCGGGAAAATCCGGAGAATACCTTCTCCTCCGGCCTGCCCCGCCTGCCCAGACTGCTCAAATCCACGGTCATTTACGGTCCCAACGCCTCGGGAAAAAGCAACCTGATCCGGGCCGCGCTGTTCATGTGGGATTTTGTGCTCAACTCCTCCAAGGGCCAGGAGGGGGACATCATCGATGTGCAACCCTTTCTGCTCAACAACAAGAACTCCCAAACCCCCAGCGTCTTCGAAATGATCTTCATCGAGGACGAAACCCGCTACCAGTACGGCTTTGCCGTGACCCGGGAACGGGTGGTGCATGAATGGCTCATCGCCTATCCCAGCGGTCGGCCACAACGATGGTTCGAACGCTACCTCGACAGCGAAACCGGCAAGGAGGTCTGGAACCTCCACAAGAAATACCTCACCGGCAACCGGGAAGTGTGGCGCGACGCCACCCGGAAAAACGCCCTGTTTCTCTCCACCGCCATCCAGCTCAACAGCGCGGTGCTGCGACCGGTGTTCGACTGGTTCGACAAGCGCCTGCGGGTCTTCCGGCCCCACGCGGAGATCAGCAAGGAGTTCTCCGCCTCCTTGTGCAAGGATGTGGACGGACGCCTGAAGGTATTGAAATTCCTCAATCAGGCCGACATGGATATCGAAGGGATCCGTCTGGAAAGCCGTACCGTGGGGGATCTGGGCATGGAGGACCTCCCCCCGGAGGTGCGGGCCGCCTTGCAAAAGGAGATGTCCGGCACCATTGTCACGGAGATCCGCTTCGAACGCTCCACCGGGGATACCGGCAAACCAGTGCTCCTTCCCTGGGACGCGGAATCCCGGGGCACCCAGAAACTTTTCGCCCTGGCCTGGCCCTGGATGAACATTCTCGGGCAGGGGCGGGTGCTGTTCATGGACGAAATGGATACCAGCCTGCATCACCATCTGGTGAAATTCCTGTTCGGCCTGATGCATGACGCCTCTTCCAACCAGCAGCGGGCCCAACTGATCAGCACCACCCATGATACCGCCCTGCTGGATCCGGGCACCTTCCGTCGGGACCAGTTCTGGATGATGGAAAAAAGCGGTGACCGCTGCAGCGAACTCTACCCCATCTCCGATTTCGACATCGAACAGGGAGAACCCCTGCAACGTCGCTATCTGGAAGGCTCCTTCGGGGCCATTCCCACTTTCAAACGGTTCAAGGAGTTGTGACCGCTCCGGTTCACCGGGTCCCACGGCAACCGGCTGCGCCAATCCGGGAGCGGTCGGTTTCCTCTTTGGAACGTCTCACCCCGAAACGCCCGGCCCGGAACCATCATCTGCTGCTCGCCCCCCAAGCCGCCCTGGAGTACCTCCGTCCTCTGCTGGCCGAGCTGAAACTCGACAAAATGGTGCTCTGCGCCCCCATGCCCCCCGTGGAGGAGCTGACCGGTTGTTGCCGGGAGTGGCTGCGCCGCTCCGGACCGTTCCAGCGAATCCATGGTCTCATCGAATGGGATGGCCAGCATGAGACCGCCCTGCGCCACGCCTGGCAGACCAGTCAGGACGAACTCGACGCCCTGGCCGGCATCCGCATCCGTCTGATCTGTTGCCGTCCGGTATTTGCCTTGTGGCTGCTGGTCCACTTCGAGGAGCCATCCCCGGCGTGGGCAGAGGCTTCCCTGATCCAGACCCGGGTCAACGCCCATCTGGCCGCGCTTCCCGGGGATCCGGCGACTCCATTGCATGTGCGGCTGGCCCCGCTGCTCGGGCAGGCCCTGGGGCGCAGTCACGCCATGGCCCAACAGCGCCTGAATCGCTTCCCGGATGATACCTTCCCCCTGGAGCCGGGCACCCAGCTTCAGGAACTCATCACCTACTGGTACAAACTCGCCCGTCGCGCCCTGCCTCAGGCGTGATGGTTGCAACCGCAAACCGTTTCCTTCCGGCGGCCAGCGGGGGCACTGGGCTTCGACTATTCTTCTTTATCGTTAGCGAAAGTTAACATAACTTTACGATGCAATTTGACTCACAACAGATCGATCTATAGATATTTATAAATAGCTTTATAAATTGTGCAAGCGGTGATGTGTTTGAATTATTGTCCGCGAGCATCTATTATCTTGCGCTCAAGAATAGTCGCTACCCAGTGCCGAGGAGGGGCCGAGATGCAGATACTCCCCTTCCACATACCCCTGGATGGTGTTGGGAGTGGACTCCCCGCACCCCGCCAAAAGCAGGAGCGCCAACAGACAGGATCTTTTCATGGACGCCGCATCGGGTTTCATGCCTGTCGGGAGATGGTCATCTTTTGCAAGGCGGTGTTGACCGTCGGATCCACCACCACTTCCCGGACCATCTCATCCCGGGAGGTTTCGGATTTGTCCG
This sequence comes from Magnetococcales bacterium, assembly GCA_015232245.1. Lineage (GTDB taxonomy): Bacteria > Pseudomonadota > Magnetococcia > Magnetococcales > Magnetaquicoccaceae > Magnetaquiglobus. The sequence goes on from JADGAB010000251.1 coordinate 2,946, forward strand.
GATTGGCGTTGGCATCCATGCCAAAGAGGGTTTCCAGGAGAATCCGGGTCAGCACGTTGCGCATGCGGGATTCGGTGACCCCTGTGGCGCTGTTGGAGAGGGCCAGGCCACTGGAGGAGAGATCAACCTGATATTCCGGACCAAATCCGTTGGCGGCGCTGCCCGCGTCCATCGATGTCCCGGAGCGGTTCGACAGGATGGATACCACGGCGGCAGTCGTATTGGAGATCATCATGGCTTGGAGATCCTTTGCGGCTTTGATCCTGATGGAAGCTTGTGGTAAGCGGTTTGAAGGGATTCACATGCTGGCATCCCATCAAGGACATTGATCGGTTTTTCTTCTTTCCGGCTTTATCTTTTTCAAGTCATCCGGGATGAGATGTTTTATTGACAGGGGGTCCAGGGGGATTATCCCCCTGGTGGGGTTCAGGGGCGAAGCCCTTGGGACGTTGCTTTTGGCGCGCTTTTCAAAAGGGAATTGCCAAAGCAATTCCCTTGCGCGCCCAGCAGGCCGCGCCTTTGGGTGATGGATACATCAATTGACCGCCACGGCATGAAATGGCCAAAGTCGCGTACAAATGAGCCCTCTGCAAACAAGTCTTTTCCGTCAGGAAACACTCTTGTCAGCTATTTGATTTCTTTTGCGTCTGTTTTTCGTGACTGTCTGGCGAATGGATTTTTTGCAGGGGACTCGGGAATGAATTTTTGTGACTATTCGAGTCATAAAGAACACCACAGACTCCAGTTTTTTCACAAAGTTGTCTATGATGACTGCCGGGTCCGGATGACCACCGCACGGGGGGAGCGATGGTAGTCCAGCAGCAACTCCACCTGCTCGAACCCGGCGCTTTGGAACAACCCCATCACGGTTTCTCCCTGATCGTCCCCGATCTCGATGACCGCCACTCCACCGGGACGCACGCGGGCCTGTAGCAGGCCCGGCAGACGTCGCAACACCTGCAGGCCATCCCCACCCCCATCCAGAGCCAAACGGGGCTCCCAGTCCCGCACCTCGGGCTGCAGACCCGGCAGATCCCCGGAGACAATGTAAGGAGGATTGATCACCACCACATCAAACCGCGCATCAGCCGGCAACGGAGTGTCCAGATCCCCTTCCAGCAAGGTGACACGATCGCCGCAACCGGATTTTGTCGCATTGCGCCGGGCCAGTTCCAACGCCTCGGCGGAAAGATCGCTGCCCACCCCGGTAGCCCCGGGATATTCGTGCAGGAGGGCGCACAAGACCGCGCCGCTGCCCACACATGGCTCGAACATCTCCAAAGGGGCCTGACGGTCGGCAAAGCTGGCCAGCACCGTTTCCAACAACAATTCAGTCTCCGGACGGGGAATCAGGGCGGCACGGCTGGAGTAGAACTCCAACCCCCAGAACTCCCGGACCCCCAGCAGATGGGCCACAGGTTCCCGGGCGGCGCGACGGGTGAGCAGGGCCTTGAACGCCGCCAGTTCCGGGGCGGTCAGGGGCCGATGGGGATCCATGAACAGGTCGATGCGACGCAGATCAAGGGCTTTGGCAAGCAGCAATTCGCTGTCGAGGCGGGGAGATGCCACACCCCGTCTTTCAAGCCAGGGGGCGCTCCATCCCAGAAGGGTACGCACGGTCCAGGTAGCCGGGGTGGTCAACGGATGTCACACTCCATGGTTTCAATATCATTTTTTGAAAATAAACTTTTGAAAAAAGGCGGGGGGCTGTGGGATTCCTCCCCCAGGGTTTTGCCTTTGCTTTTGCCTTTAGACCGCTCCCATTTCGGGATGTTGACTTTTGGAACGCCCTCACCCAAAGGCACCGCTTTGCGGCAGCCTGTGGGTATTGCTTCGCAATTTCCTGTTGAAGCGCGCGCCACTGGCTTGGATCCCATCCAGGGATAATCCCCCTGACCCCCTGCAAGTGAAACAACGCCTTCCCTACGGGGGGATCTGAAAAATCTGCATCAGTTCCGCCACCATAATCACCCGTCCGGAATCCACCCCGGCCAGTTGCAAGGCTTTCCGGGCCGGTTCGATGGCGGTGAGATAAACACACTGCAACAACTCCTCGGATTGCAACGCCTCCTGCCAGGTG
>JADGAB010000252.1 GCA_015232245.1 Magnetococcales bacterium
CTCGTCCCGCCGCTCCACCCGGATGACCGAGTCCTCACCGGCGGCCACCCGTCGCGCCGTCTCCCGCAGCTCGTTGACCGAATGCAGCAGATCATACTGAAACCACGCCAACAACAGACCGATCCCCAAAAGCACCAGAAAAATGGTGATCTGGGAACGGATGAACTGATCGAACAGCAGCTCCCGTTGCTGATCGTCATGACTTCTGAAGATCACTTCCAGGGAGGCTTGCAGCCCCTCCAGCGCCCGTTCGGTCTCCTGTTCCCCGTCCCGGAACTTCTCGATCAGCTGGTTGACCGCCAGAAACTCGCCGACAATCGTATGAAAACCATTGACATAGCTGCCGAACAAAGTGCGCAGCTCTTTTTTCTCCTCCCGGGTGAGCATCTCCGAACGATTCAACAACTCCTGAAACCGTTCCACCTCGACGTTGAATTTCTCCAAATAGAGCATCTGCTTGCGATCCATGAAATCCTTTTCGTGGCGCCGCAGTTGCAGCATCGAGGCCAGAGCCGCGAACTCCCGCTCCCCGGCAAGCCTCTCCTCCACCCGGTGGATCTCCTCCCGGATCCGGCCATGTTCTCCGGAGTTCTCGTTCAGGCCGATCTCCAGCAATTTTTTCCGTATGATCAAAAACAGCTCCAACTGGAAGCCAACGGCCTCGCGCACCCGTGCCCGGCTGTCATCTTCGGGAAGGATCAGCAACGCATCCAGCTCTTTCAGGCGCGCCGGAATGGTCTGCAACCGTTCCACCAGCCGATCCGCCACCGCGGCATCCTTGGTGCTCAGAAAATGCAACACCTCCCGATGGGCATGATCGGATTCGTTTTCGATGTCATGGATCAAAATGCTGATTTGCCGGGTCCGGTGATCCTGCAGCCAGGAGGCCTGATTCGCCTGGTAATGGATCATCGCCTGGACGGCGTTCACCAGGAACGCCGCCAGGATCAGCAGGAAAAAAAAGGTGACTTTTTTCTTGAAAGGCAGATGACTGACCATCCCACCTCCCTGAAAAGAAGGTCAGAAACCGGAAGAATCAGACCGGAGCTCGTTCATCGCCGCACACCCTTGCCGGCTGGCGCCGACTCCAGACCCCCACCCCCGGCAGAAGGCTCCGGTTCCATTTCGGCCTCCGAGTCCGCATCCGCATCCTGTTGAACCGAAGCACCGGACTCCGGAGCAATCTCCAGGGGGGCTTCCGGCCCAATGGGGGGCATGGGCTCGGTGGCCGAACGCTGGCTGCCGGCAGGGGATTTGGCCGGTTGGGCCGACCCGGGCAGATCGATGCGAATGGCCGCCGGATTGCCATCCTCCCGATCCAGTTGTTCCAGGTTGGGCAGTCGCAACCCCCCTGCGGGAATGGTCTGCTCCTCCGGGATCTCGGGCACGGTGAGATACACCTCCCGACCTTCCGATCCCACGTTGGCAGCCACCGCCACCCGCCGGGATTGCCCATCCGGATTGTCGGCCATGCGTTCCGCCAGACGCCAATCCACCACCACCTGCAGATCAGGCCGCCGGGTCAAAGCCTGCTTGACGGCCTTTTCCATCAACTCCCGGGTCGAACCTTCCTGTTTCAGGTCGGAGAGAATCGGATAGACCTCAAGATAAAGCTCCCCGTTGCGCCAGCCCGCCTTGGCCGGTTCGTTGACGATGGCCACGCTGTCTCCGGCATGGACGTTGGGGAACAGATCAATGATATCCTCCGGATAGAGCCGGATGCAACCATGGCTCACCCGGCGACCGACCCCCAGGGGACGATTGGTGCCATGGATCAGGTAGGAGGGCAGAGAGAGATAAACCGCATGGGTTCCCAGAGGATTGCGCGGGCCTGGATAGATGGCCTCCGGCAGATTCGGATCCTCCTTGCGGATCGACGCCGGTGGCCGCCAGATGGGATCGGCCATCTTGCTGGTCACCGAAGTGCGCACCCGGGGGGTCATCATCCCCTCCTGACCCACCCCCAGGGGATAGGTGTCCACGCTGTCGCCACGGAAGTGATAGAGCCGCATCTCCGGCAGATTGACCACGATGCGCGCCGGATTGTTGAGTCCAGGCAACACCTTGCGGAAATCCAGACGGATCCTGCTGCCGATTCTCGGGCTCCAGGGATCCTGATCCGGATTGGCCAGCATGATCTCGTTGAAACCCAGATGATTGTCCCGGGCCAGGATGATCATGGTGTCGCTGGAGGTGACCCGATGACGAAAATAGGTGCCACCGATCACTTCATCCTTGCGGTTGGCCAGGGTGTAATGCCGTCGGGGGAGATCCTCCGTCGGCGCTGTGGTCGGGGTCGCCGCCTTGGCCTGCTGAGCCGGAGCCGCCCAACTCTCCCCTGCCCCGGCCATCCACAGCCCTGACGCCAACAGCATGCCACCCAGCCAGATTCCGGCCTGCGCCCGATGATCCATCACGTCACTCCTCTCCTTTGCGAACCATTCACGCCACCATCATCATCATCCGCCGCAGCAGATGCAAAGCGGTCTGACTGGCCTGCCAACGCACCCGTTCCCGGCTGCCGACATAAAATCCCCGATGTTCCAGAAACCCCCCTGCCCGGGAACGCACCGCCAGATGCACGGTCCCCACCGGTTTTTCCGGGGTGCCGCCATCCGGTCCGGCGATGCCGGTCACGGCCACGGCCAGATCCGCGCCACTCTCCTTGAGGATCCCCTCCGCCATGGCTCCGGCCACCTCCCGGCTCACCGCCCCCCGGGTGGCCAGCAGATCCCCGTCCACATCCAGCCACTGCTGTTTGATGCCATTGGCATAGCTGACCATCCCCCCGTCCAGATAGGCCGAGGAGCCCGGCAGGGCGGTCAACCGGGCGGCCACCAGTCCGGCGGTGCAGGACTCCGCCACCGCCACCTTGAGACCCGCCTGCAGCAACTGTTCGGCCAAAAGCTCCTCCAGAGGTTGGGGTGTATGGGCGTAGACGCGATTGCCCAGACGATTCCGGATCCGCTCCTTGAACTCCTCCCCCATGATCGCCGGGATCAACAGGCCCGCGTCCCCGTCGGGGAGGTTGCGCGCCCGGCACAAGGAGAAGCTGTCGTTGACCAAAGGTTCCCCCAGATCCAGAGGTTCCCCCGCCCCTTCCACCATCCAGCAGACCGTCTCACCCCGCTGCCGTCTTCCCCCTCCCGCGGCCACAAAGCCGCGCAGCATCCGAAAGAGATCCACCCGGGCCGACCAGATGGATTGACTGAAATAGGCCACCAGTCGTCCGCGACGCTGCAGGGCGAAACCGACGGTTCTCCCCTGGGAATCGGTCAACGAATGGGCCCCCAGCACCTTGAGCCGCTCCGTATCCTCGGCCCCAAGCCCCAAAGAGAGCCCCATGTTGGACAACAGGGATCTGCGCAAACGGTTGCCCCGGCCATGATCCTGCACCAAAACCACCCGGTATTTCTCCGGAATCTCATGGGGATCCAGTGGCGCATCCCCGTCAAGCTCCATCAGGGAGACCGGACCGACCCCCAGGCCCTCCAGCGCCAGATCCAGCCACGGGCGTCCCGATGCGGGGATCAACGACCCGTGTTCGCTCCAGCGCGGCATGACCAACAGACATTTCATGGCAACCCCATCCTGGCGATCAGCAGAAGGCACAATCCGGCATACACGCCGGCGGCCAGATCATCGGCCATCACCCCCCACCCTCCCGGGAGCTGTTCCAGACGATTCACCGGCCACGGTTTCCAGATATCGAACAGGCGAAAAAGCAGAAATCCACCCGCCACCCACCCCCAACCCAGAGGGGCGTCGATCATGGTAAGCAAGAAACCGGCCACTTCATCGATCACCACTTCCTGCGGATCCGGCTTTTGCAGAACCCGACAGGCCACATCCGCGCTCCAGGTACCCACCACGCAGATCACGAGCAACAGAATCCAGGCGGCGACCGGACCGCTCCACTGGGAGAACAGGGCCAGCGGAATGGCCGCCACGGTTCCCCAGGTGCCCGGGGCCTTGGGCAGATGACCCGCCCGGAAAAAGGTGGCCAGAATGAGCGCCAGTCGTGTTGTCATGCGTTGTTCCCCCGCAACCTTGTCGAGATGTGAAACCACACCCATTGCGGGATGCAGTTCAATGCCCCCCCAGATAGGCCCGCCGCACTTCCGGATTCGCCAGCAACGCCTTGCCCCGCCCCTCCAGCAGAATCCGGCCATTGACCAGCACATAACCCCGATCCGCCAGACGCAACGCCTGATTGGCGTTCTGTTCCACCAGAAACAACGTCGTCCCCTCGTCCACGATCTCCCGCAACGCCTGAAAAATCCGTCGGATCATCAAAGGAGCCAATCCCAGACTCGGTTCATCCAGCAGCAACACCCGGGGCTTGCTCATCAACGCCCGACCAATGGCCAACATCTGTTGTTCCCCCCCCGACAGGGTGCCGGCCCGCTGTCCGGCCCGCTCCCGCAAAATGGGAAACAGAGTGTGAATCCGCTCCAGAACCTTGCCATCCCCCGCAGAATCCGCCGCCCCCATCACCAGATTCTCCAGAACCGTCATGCCCGGAAAAATCCGCCTTCCCTCCGGTACCTGGGCCAATCCCAGCCGGGCGATCCGATGGGTGGCCATGCGGGTGATCTCCTGACCATCCAGAAGAATCTCCCCCCTCGAAACCCGGGGCAGACCGAACAACGCCATCAACAGGGTGGACTTTCCCGCCCCGTTGGCCCCGATCAGGGTGACGATCTCCCCCCGTCCCACCTCCAGACAGATATCCATCAGGACCGGCGTCTTGCCATGGGCCACATCCACATGGCGCAATTCCAGGATCGGCTCCGGCTTCACGCTTCCTCACCCTCCTTATCGGGCGCCCCCAGGTAGGCCTCAAGAACCAATGGATCATCCCGCACCTTTTCGGGACGTCCCCGGGCGATCACCTGACCGTGATCCAGCACCACCACATGATCCGAAATCTCCATCACCAGTCCCATGTCATGCTCGATCAAACAGACCG
>JADGAB010000253.1 GCA_015232245.1 Magnetococcales bacterium
CGGGTATTGACGAAGACGGGGGAAGGCTCCATGAATACCGCTTTTAAAACTTCCCTGAAAAAGGGTGACCAGGTTGTCGTGATCGCCGGGAAGGACAAAGGCAAGCGCGGTCGCATCCTGCAGATCTTGACCGAGAAGCAGGGCGCCTTGGTGGAAAGAGTCAACATGATCAAACGCCACACCAAAGCGACCAAGGAAAAGGAAGCCTCCATCGTGGAGAAGGAAGCCCCGATCCATCTTTCCAACCTGATGTACCTGGATCTGGCAACCGGAAAGGGTACTCGGATTGGTAAAAAGATCTTGGCAGATGGACGCAAAGTGCGCGTTGCCCGCAAATCGGGTGAAACCATTGATCGCTGATGGCGATTGATAGGGCGTACATGTCTAAGACTTAGTGATCGCTAGGCCCACACAGGAATGAAACATGGCCAGACTGAAAGAGCTGTATGACAAAGAGATCGGTCCCACTCTGATGAAGGAGTTCGGATACCGCAATGTGATGCAGATCCCGCGGATCGAAAAAATCGTCATCAATATGGGCGTTGGCAAAGCTGTGGCAGACAAAAATCTGCTCAACGGCGCTGTCAGTGACATGACCGCCATATCCGGACAGAAACCTCTGGTGACCAAGGCCAAAAAGTCGGTCGCCGGTTTCAAACTGCGCAAAGGGCAACCGATTGGATGCTGTGTCACTTTGCGGCGTGTGCGGATGTATGAGTTTCTGGATCGTCTCATTAATGTTGCCCTGCCACGTACCCGGGACTTTCAGGGCGTCAAAGGCAACTCCTTTGATGGACGCGGCAACTACTGCATGGGCCTGAAAGAACAGATCATCTTTCCGGAAATTGATTACGACAAAGTGGATGCCGTGCGCGGCATGGATATCGTGATCGTGACCTCGGCAACCAACGACAAGGAAGCCAAGGCCCTGTTGAAGGCATTCAGAATGCCTTTCAAGAACTGATTGTCGAGGATAAAGCGAAATCATGGCCAAGAAATCGTTGATCGCCAAGTGCAAGCGTAAGCCGAAATTCAGTGTTCGGACCTATAATCGTTGCGCCCGTTGTTCTCGACCCAGAGGGTATATTCGCAAGTTTACCTTGTGCCGGATCTGTGTCAGACAGTTGTCTTTGCGGGGAGAAATTCCCGGCATCGTGAAAGCTTCGTGGTAGAAAACAGCTTAATTGGAACTGGAGCTTTGTATCCATGGGTATGACCGACCCCATCAGTGACATGTTGACGAGAATCCGGAACGCCCAGATGGTGCGCAAGGATTTTGTTGACATGCCTGTCTCAAATCTTAAAGTCCGGATTGCCGAAATCCTCAAGGATGAAGGATATGTATCCCAGGTGGAAATCCTGGACGAGGGCAATTTCAAAGTGTTGCGTTTGGCGCTCAAATACCGGCAGGGCAGGGCTGTGATCGAGGAGATACAGCGTCGCTCCCGTCCCGGACGGCGTGAATATGTGGCCCGCGATGAGATTCCAAGTGTCTATCAGGGATTGGGAATAGCCATTCTCTCCACCAGCAAGGGTGTGCTGTCCAACCGTCAGGCCCGCAAGCTGGGAGTTGGCGGCGAGCTCTTGTGTACGGTTTTCTAACGTTCGAGGAATTTTCTCGTGTCCAGAATTGGTAAATTGCCGATCTCCGTCCCCAAGGGGGTGGAGGTGACCATTGAGAATCAGACCATCCAGGTCAAGGGAAAACTCGGCACCCTGACGCGTACCTTTTCCCCGCATGTCCAGGTGATCCAAAACGGTGATATACTCACCGTGGTTCCCAGGGGCAATACAAAGGAGAGCGGCGCACTGTGGGGTTTGAGCCGGGCGCTGCTCAACAACATGGTGAAAGGTGTTTCCGAAGGGTTCACCAAAACACTGGAGATCGTCGGCGTGGGCTATCGGGCCGCAGTCGATGGTCGCATAGTGAAACTGAATCTTGGTTTTTCCCATCCAGTGGATTTTCACCTGCCGGATGGCGTTGAAGCCACAGTTGACAAAAATACGATTCTGGTCCTCAAGAGTTTGGATACAGAACGTTTGGGTCAGACCTGCGCCGAGATTCGGGCATATCGTATGCCGGAACCCTATAAAGGCAAGGGCATTAGCTATGCTGGCGAGCAGATTCTGCGCAAGGTCGGCAAGAAGAAATAGCGCCAGAATGTTTGCGCTTAAGGCCAACAGCAGCATGGGGATGGTTTGATGTCACAAGATCGGCACGAGGCCAGAAAAACACGGAGCGCACGGATCCGGTATAAAATCCGTCAGGTTGCAGATAAGCGCCTGCGTTTGACCGTGTTTCGCAGCACAAAGCACATTTATGCCCAGATCATTGATGATGTTCAGGGACGCACTCTGGTATCTGCTTCGACTTTGGAAACAGAAGTCCGTGAGCAGTTGAAGAACGGTGGCAACAGGGATGCAGCCGCAGAAGTCGGCAAGCGTCTGGCCGAAAAAGCCAAAGCCGCCAATGTGACCAGCGTGGTTTTTGATCGCAGTGGGTATCTGTATCATGGCCGGGTAAAATCCCTGGCAGATGCTGCGCGTGAAGGTGGTTTGGAATTCTAAGAATTGGCCCACTTGGGCTTTGACAAGATTCAGGCAGGAGCGGCGATGGCTAAGCGACGCAGCAATAATACAACGAATAATAATGCCAATCCCCAGGAAGAGAAGGTTGGGAGTTGGCAGAGTGATGATTTCATCGAAAAGCTGGTGACCATCAAGCGTACGGCCAAGGTGGTGAAAGGTGGCAGCCGGTTCAATTTTTCGGCCATTGTCGTGGTCGGAGATGGCAAGGGTCGCGTTGGCTATGGTCTGGGCAAGGCCAAAGAGGTTCCGGAAAGCATACGCAAAGCCACGGAAAAAGCCCGCAAAAACATGATGGATATTCAGATCAAGGATGGCAGAACCATCTTCCATCAAATGATCGGTCACTATGGAGCAGGTGGAGTGATTCTCCGACCGGCTGCTGAAGGTACGGGAATCATTGCCGGTGGTTCCATGCGTCCCATTTTTGAAGCACTGGGGATTCGGGATGTTCTGGCCAAATCCACGGGAACTTCAAATCCACACAACCTGATCAAGGCCACATTCGATGCCTTGAAATCCATTCGTTCGCCTCGGGATGTGGCCGCTAAACGCGATCTGCCTGCGGCACGGTTCGGCGTGGCGTGAGGCCTGATACAATGTCCAAGACCTTGAAAGTGGAACAGATCCGCTCCCTGATCGGACGCCCCATGGTGCAACGGCTGATCGTGCGTGGCCTCGGTTTGAAGAGAATCCGCCATGTCCGCGAGCTTCAGGATAATCCGTCCATTCGTGGCATGATCGCCAAAGTGCCACATTTGGTGCGTGTTGTGGAGTGAGCCGGGCTTCTTTCAGCACTGTCCTTTGATTCGTCTTGATTACGGCTTATTCCTTTTCCGTCCAGGAAGGTTGCAGATACCATGAAACTGAATGAACTGCCAAAAAATCCCGCCGGTGGCCGCAGTGTCAAACGGGTGGGACGCGGGATTGGTTCCGGACACGGGAAAACCAGTTGCCGTGGACAAAAGGGACAAAGCGCCCGTTCCGGTGGTTATCACAAGGTAGGCTTTGAGGGCGGTCAGATGCCGCTGCAAAGACGTCTGCCCAAACGTGGCTTCAAGAATGCGTTCCGCAAGGTGTATGCCGTGGTCAATGTGCAGGATCTTGACCTGTTTGAGGCTGGAAGCCATGTTGGTTTGGATGAACTCAAAGCCAATGGGTTGGTTGGTCGTGAGCGGGATGGCATCAAGCTTCTTGCCCAGGGTGAGTTGAGCAAACCATTGACCATTCAAGTTGATCGCGCTTCCGCTGCAGCCATCGCAAAGGTGCGAGCCGCTGGTGGTGAAGTGATTGTCAAATCGGTTGCTTTGGCGCAATCCACGACGGCTGAATAAGGACAGACAAGAGTACCATGGAAGCGCAATCTCCATTTGCCGGTCTTGCCAATCTTGGCCGCATACCTGAATTGCGCAAGCGGTTGCTTTTCACCCTGGGGATGCTGATCGTTTATCGCATCGGTGCCCATGTTCCCACCCCGGGGATCGATCCCAAAGCTCTGGCCGCATTTTTTGATCAGCAACAGGGTACCCTGCTGGGCATGTTCAACATGTTTTCCGGTGGCGCCCTGTCACGTCTGACGGTCTTTGCCCTGGGGATCATGCCCTACATCTCCTCCTCGATCATCCTGCAATTGATGACGGCAGTGTTTCCAAAGCTGGAAGCCATCAAGAAGGAAGGAGAACTGGGCCGCAGAAAGATCAATCAGTATACCCGCTATGGCACCGTTGTCTTGTCGATTTTCCAGGGCTTCGGCATTGCCTATGGTCTGGAGTCGATGCAGGCGGGGGGCTTGAGTGTGGTGGTGCAGGCGGGTTGGTCCTTTAGGATCATGACCGTGATCACTTTGACCTCGGGCACGGCCTTCATCATGTGGGTGGGTGAACAGATCACGGCCCGTGGTATCGGCAATGGCATCTCCCTGATCATTTTTGCCGGCATCGTGGCCAATCTGCCCATTGCCCTGGTCAAGACCCTGGAACTGGCCCGCACCGGTGATCTGCAGCCCTTGTTTGTGCTGTTCCTGCTGGTCATGTCCGTGGCAGTGACGGCCTTCATTATCTTCATGGAACGGGCCCAACGGCGCATTACGGTGCAGTATGCCAAGCGCCAGGTGAGTGGTCGGCGCATGGTGGGTGGTGAAAGCACCCATCTGCCTTTGAAGATCAATACTTCGGGCGTGATTCCACCGATTTTTGCCAGCTCCATCATTTTGTTTCCGGTGACCATCGCCAACTTTGCCCCCTGGGAGTGGCTGAAAGCAGGCGCGAATGCCTTGTCACCCGGACATGTGGCCCTCCGTACCCCATCCTCGGCAACCTCCCCGGGGCCGCGCTCTCCTGGCTGGCGGTGGAAACCACCCGACAG
>JADGAB010000254.1 GCA_015232245.1 Magnetococcales bacterium
CGTCAAAGGGACTGATGCGCACCAGACGGGGGCGAACAAAGAAAACAGGATACCACCTGGACGTAACGATGTATGAATTTTCTCCAAGGCTTCCGGCAGGCGGGCAATATGTTCAAATGCCGCGATAGAGAACACAACATCAAAACAACCAGACAACGCCTCCGGATAGTCTTCGATTTTCCCGGTCAAGACATCATAGTCCGAAAGAGTCGCTGGAGTTTGGTCACGCAACCGCAAGATTTTCCCGATATCAGGAGGAGTGCCGGTGATATGTCCAGTACTCAAGGTTTCATCCCAATATTGAGTCTCTTCCAAAGCGATCCATTGTCTGACACCAAAAGTCTCAAACACAAAGTCTCGCGGCAAACTTCCACCAACTTCAAGTATACGCTTGCCTTGCAACCCGCCTACCATTTGATCGGCAGTAAAGGCGTAATCGATGTGGTAGGACAGGTTGAATCGATGCTTTAATTCTGCAATTCTTTCATGATCAGTCATAAGTCTCATCCATGCGTAGACTATCGACAAAGCCAGCAACATAAAGGGGTGACTATTGCTAAAAGTTCAGCCAATGCTAGCACCCCAGGGAACTGTAGTCAAGCTTGACCCGTCTTCCACAATCGAATAAAAAAACAATATCACAAAGCGACCAAACGGTGGGCCAGGATATTGCAGGACTTGCAGATTCTATCCAGATACTCCCATCATCTGGCGATAATGTCCCAAATGGCCCGCAATCTCGAAAATCTCCCTGAAGACCTTGATCATCTGTTGGGTGGACTCTTCATCCAGCGGAACGCTCCAGGCATCCCTGGGGTGCATGGAATCTTCACGCACTCCGGCCAGCAGCGCTGCGCAAATCGTCCACTCCTGACCAGCGAAACGCTCCTGGATCCCCCGCAGGTCCACGGGACCAAAATGACGAAAATGACTCTCCAGAATCCGTTGCGCGGCGAGCAAGCCAGCGACCCGCGCCCGCTCCGGAGAACGCAACTCCTCCCACAACAGATCATACATCGAACACACCGGATTGACCGGATACCGTTCCAGCGAACTGATCCCGGACAAATTTTTTCGGACGATCCAGAAGCTTTCATCCGGCAAGGCCTCGCGACGCACCCGCTGACTGTTCCAGATCGCCTCCTGAAAAAAAAGGACATCATGGGTCAGGATCCAAAGCTGACGAATGATTGGTCCCTGTCTGGCCAAGGCAATCAATTTACGCACCACTCTTGCGGAGAAGCGCACCGCCTCGTTGTCCAGGCCGGAGACCGGATCATCCAACACCACGATCCGCTCCCGCCTGGCACTGTCCGGGTCCGGACCTCCCTGCACCAGAAAATAAAAATAGAGCAAGGTCAATAACGTCTTCTCTCCCTCGCTCAAGGTATCCGCCACCTCCTGGCCATTGCCGCGCATCACCCGGTAGTGCTCGTTTCCCTCGGCCATGGACAAGGTGAAACCGGAAAAGCCAATCATGCTCAACAAGCCGTTCACGCCGTCGATGGCGGGTTGAATGCTGGTCATCTGACCGGCAAGGGCGGTCATCTCCTCCTCCAGCGTCCGCATGGTCGCATTCAGGGCGCCAATTTGCGCCTCCAGTCCGGCAAGCTGGCGTTCAATCTCCCTGGCATGGCTCTGATACGCCTCCAGATCAGGGGCAATCTCGGCCAGAAGAAACTTCCAGACCTGGCCGGTCAACACCCCCTGTTCGACGGCAAGATTCCCGACCAGCCGGTTCTGCTCCGCAATCCGCTGATTGGTTTCCCGGATCATCGCCGACAACTGATGCGCTTCCTGAGCCAAAGACTCCAGCGTGACCGTCCTGCTGGGTTGTTGCAACTTTTCGGCAAGACGCTGACGGTTCTGATAAAGCTTCTGTTCCAACCGGTATTTGAGGTACTGCACCACATCCATATCCAGTTCGACAGAAAGGGATGCCAGCAACGCCTCCAGCCAGCCTTGCAAAGCGTCGGCATCCCGCTCGTATTGTGTGGACAGCGCCGTCAAGGCGAGGATCTCCTGCTCATAGGAAAGATCGAAACAATCGTCCAACTCCCTCGACAACCCGGAGGGAGCGCTCTGCTGACAATAGGGACATTGCTCCGGTCGCACCTGATGAAACCGCCGTCCTTGCCGTACCCAGTCACTGTTTCCCAGGGTTCGCATCAAGGCTGCCAGAGGCGCATCCTCCCGCCCAAGGATAATTTCTTGCAGAATCGGGTTGCGCTCGTGGGCCAGGATGGCGGTCATGTCAAACACGGGAAGCGGCGATACTTCCCGGCGCGAGGGCGCAAAAATGATTCTGGCCCGTTCTGTCAGCGCGTCACGGGTGAGCAGGGAGGAGGTATTCGTCCGACTCTCATGCAACAACCGTTGCAGAGATTTCTCCTTGCTGTTTCTTGCACCCACAAAAGCGGGGGCAAACGAGGCCGCATGTGTTTTAATCAACGCCCAACAGCGCTCCCTGAACCGATCCACATGGCCAGCAAGTTCCACACTCCTGATCTGGCGTTGTTCTTCCATGGCAGCGCTCCGGTTCCGCTCCTGATCAAGCAGGATCCGGATCGCATCGATGCGACGACCGGCCTCGATATTCTCTTCTCCCAGGGAAAAGATGCCCCGCAACCGGGTCTGGGAGAAATGCTCCCGCACAAAATCCCGGTTGTAGACCAGACACTCCAGCGCCTCTCCCTGACGCCAGCGCACCCGACACCCAGGATGTTGCCCCGGATCCGCCAACACCCGGGTCAAGGTGGTTTTGCCGGTTCCGTTGGCTCCGTAAAAGAAATTCACCCGTTTGAGATCATGCAGCGACACCCCTTCCCGACCGTAGGTCGCCACATCCGCCAGTTGCAGTGACTCGATCATCTTTCACCTCAATCCCAACCGAAGCTCAATTGTTTGCCGGCAGCGGTGTGTTTTTTCGGAACGGAAGTCCGGGTGGCGCGCCGATCCAGCAACTCTTCCCGGATGTCTTGCAAAAACGACGACATCTCCATGGAACGCACCGCACCACGCCACAGGCGCTTGCGGGACCAGCTCAGAAAAAGGGTCTCCCTGGCCCGGGTCATGGCCACGAACAACAATCGGCGCTCCTCCTCGACCGCCCCGGGATCCGGATCGGCAGCGCCGAAACGCCAGGGCAGCATCCCCTCTTCGCAGCCGATGACAAACACCACCCGATATTCCAGCCCCTTGGAGCCGTGCATGGTCAACAGCGACACCCGTTGCGCCCGGGGATCCAGCAGATCCACCTCGGCCCCCAGGGTGATGGCGGCGACAAATCCCGGTCCGTCCTCCCCGTGCCCCAGAGCCAAAGGGGTCAGCCACTCCAGAGCCGTGGCGACCTCCGGGAGCTCCTCGCCCGCCAGAACGACCGCCTGACGCAGGCGCTCCACCACGGTCCCGTTTGCGGTCAACCGTTCCATGGCCTCCACAAGCAGCCTCACCCCCGGATGATCCCGCAACCGCTCATGCGAACGCTTCTGATAGGGAATGCCGGCCCGCTCCAAAGCCTGACACAAAGGAACAGTCAACGCCTCGGCCCGACAGAGCACGGCAAAATCGGCAAAGGCATACTCTCCCGTGGCATGCCCGTCCACGCTGCCGGTCTGCATGGCGTGAAAACCATGACCGCCCATCATGGCCTCCAGAGTCTGCGCCACGAATGCCGCCTCGGCCTGATCGCTGGCGGCGGTATGCAGCACGATGCGTCGCGCATCCCGAAGAATCGGGGTCAATCCCCGCTCCCGGACCTCGACGGAACGGGCCATCACCTCCAAAGCTCCAGCCACGATGGCCTGACCCGAACGGTAGTTGCGGGTCAGACGCACGCTTTTGGCGTTGGGATGATCCTCCAGCAGCCGGACAAAAAAGCCCGGATCCCCCCCGCGAAAACCGTAAATGGATTGATCCGGATCGCCGATGACCGTCAGGTTGCCATTTCTGGGCACCAGATGTCGCAACAAGGCATACTGGGTGGCGTCGATGTCCTGGAACTCATCCACGAACACCTGGGCAAAGCGGTTGCGCAGCTCCTCCACCCACTCCGGCGCTCCATCCAGCCACTGCACCGGCAGCGCGACCAGATCCTCCAACTCCACCACGCCACGCCTGCGCATCGCCTCCCGGTGAAAGAGCAAGGCGGTGGACAGTGCCCCATCCTCCCTTTTCATGCCACGACGCCATCCGGAAAAGTTCTGCAACTGTCTGGCCGCTTCGCCGCGGGAGAGGTTCAGATCCTCCCGCAATCGACCCAGCGCCTCCTCTTCCGAGGCAATGGCCACCTTTCCTGCGGCATAGCCGGAACGGTCGGCATACTGACGGATGATCCACCACCCCAAAGCGTGAAAAGTCAACACGGGGATACGTTTTGCCGTTTCCTCACCAAGCAGTTCGGTCAAGCGTTCCCGCAACTCCTCGGCGGCCCGGCGGGTGAAAGTGACCGCCAGGGTGGACTCCGGCACGGCTCCGGCGCGGATGCTCCGGGCCAGTCGCCGGGTAAGAGTACGGGTCTTGCCCGTGCCCGGACCGGCCAGAATCACCAACGGACCGGCCCCATGGGAGGCCGCCGCATCCTGGTCCGGATCCAGCCCGTCCGCCGAAACCAGAATCGCCACATCTGGAACGGAAACCCCGCTCTCTCCAGGCAGCACCGGTTCCGGACCCTTTTTGCGCGCCGGGACGGATTTGGATCTCTCCCGGGTCTCGATGCTGCCCGGGACAAAGAGTTCCGCCGGAGGTTTGCTTTTTGGGATCCCTTCGGTCTGGAAGACCCGGATCACCCCGAACTCTCCGTCATACCCCCCGGAGCGGATCACCTCGCCCCGACGCAACCTCTGGATCGCCTCGGCCATGCGCAGGGAGGAGTGTCGGCGAATCTCCTCCACCGGCACCGTCTCCAGAATGGACAACTCTGGCCCCAGACGACGCAACATCTCGTCG
>JADGAB010000255.1 GCA_015232245.1 Magnetococcales bacterium
AGGTAAACCATGGCGGATGCTCATGCCGCGGGCCAAACCATCCTGGTCGTCGGCGGTGGAATCAGCGGGATCACAACCGCCGTCGAGGCTGCCGAGACCGGATACAACGTGCTGCTGGTGGAAAAGGACCCACACCTCGGTGGTCGAGTCGCGCAACACAACAAGTACTTCCCCAAACTCTGTTCCCCGGTCTGCGGGCTGGAGATCAACTTCCAGCGCATCAAGAACAATCCCCGCATCCGCTACCTGACCCTCTCCGAAGTGGTGGAGATTCAGGGCTCCGAGGGGGATTACACGGTACGCATCCGCAAGAACCCCCGTTATGTCACCGAAGCCTGCACCGGCTGCGGCGAGTGCGCCATCGTATGCACAGCCGAGGTTGCGGATCCGTACAACTTCGGCATGAACAAGGTCAAGGCGATCCGCAACAATCATGCCATGGCCTTCCCGAGCTGGTACTACATGGATCCGGAGTTCGCCAAAACAGAAGACGCCAAAACCGTTGCCAAGAGCTGTCCGGTGGGCGCCATTCAGCCCGACATGACAGAGGAGATCATCGAGGAGAAGGTGGCGGCGGTGGTCTGGGCCACAGGTTGGACACCCTATGACGCGGAAAAGATCCTGCCCTACGGGTTCGGTCAATATCCCAATGTCACCACGAACATGCGTTTCGAGCGTCTGGCGAGCGTCTACGGTCCCACCGGCGGCAAGATCACCCGTCCCTCGGATGGCAGGGAGGCCAAGAATGTCGCCTTCATCCAGTGCGCCGGCTCCCGGGATCACAACTATCTGCCCTTCTGCTCCCGGGTCTGCTGTCTGGCGTCGATGAAACAGGCGGCCTATGTGCGGGATCAATATCCGGACGCCAAGGTGACGATCTTCTACATCGATCTGCGGGCCATGGATCGCTACGAGAGCTTCCTGCAGAAAACCCAGGAGGATCCCGGCATCACCTGGATCAAATCGAAACCGGCCCGCATCGAAGAGGATGGCGACGGCAATCCGGTGGTGATCGGCGAAAACACGCTCACCGGCGAACGGTACGCCCTGCCCTTCGATCTGGTGGTGCTGGCCACGGGCATGGAGCCGAATTCGGCGAAGGAAGCCAAGGTGCCCTTCAGCGAGGCCCGTCAGGATGAATACGGCTTTGTCACCGGCGGGGTGCTGGCAGCCGGCTGCGCCGCCGCGCCCACGGATGTGGCCAGTTCCGTCCAGTCCGCCACGGCCATGGCGATGAAGGCGATCCACGCCGCGGTTAAGAGAGGATAGACCCATGGAACCAAAGAAAATCGGCTGTTACATCTGCACTGGCTGCGGCATCGGTGACGCCCTGGATCTCAAGGCCCTCAAGGCCATCGCCTCCAAGGAGCAGAAGATCCCGGTGGTCAAGGATCATGCGCTGCTTTGCGGTCCGGAGGGGGTGGCGATGATCCAGAAGGATCTGGATGACGGCACGGTGAACGCCGTGGTTGTCGCGGCCTGCTCCCACCGGGAAAAGAGCGCTGAATTCCGTTTCGACATCGACCTGATGGACCGGGTGGATCTGCGGGACAAGTGCCTGTGGATGGTGGCGGTCAAGGACGGGGACGATACCGCCGAGGAGGACCGCCAGATGCTGGCGGAGGACTATCTGCGCATCGGTTGCGTGAAACTCAAGAAGATGAACATACCGGATCCCTTCCTCCATTCGGAAGGCTCCAAGGATGTGCTGGTGGTGGGCGGCGGTCTGGCGGGACTCACTGCGGCCCGGGACATCGCCAAGGCCGGTTACAATGCGGTTCTGGTGGAAAAGAGCGACACCCTGGGCGGCAAGATGAACAACATGCTCAAGGTGACCCCGGACAATCAGCCCCCCTACCGGGAGATGGGAGAGAATTTCATCGGCTCCCTGATCGCGGAAGTGGAAGGGGACAACCGCATCAAGATCTTCAAGAACGCCGAAGTCACCAAGACCGTGGGTCAGCCCGGTCAGTTCGACCTGACCATCAAGAACGCCTCCAGCACCAAAGAGATCCGGGTTGGCAGCATTGTGGTGGCCACGGGTTTCGATCTGTACGATCCGGCCAAACTGCCCGCCAATCTGGGCTATGGGGTCTCCCCGGACGTGGTGACCAGCGCCGAATTCGAGAAAATGGCCAAAGAGGGCAAGATCGTCCGCAAATCCGACGGCCAGCCCGCCAGGCGGGTGGCCTTCGCCTTGTGCGCCGGTCAACGGGACAAGGCCCATCTGGATTACTGCTCCGGCGCCTGCTGCATCTACTCGATGAAACAGGCCATGTACGTCATCGATCAATACGGGGATGACGCCTCCACCTATCTGGTCTACCAGGAGATCCGCACCCCGGGTCAGATGGAGGATTTCTATCGCTCGGCCCAGGACAAAGGCGCGGTTTTCATCAAGGGCGACGTCACCGCCGTGGCTGGGAACGCCAAGGGCGGGGTTTCGGTCAAGGTGCTGGATCATCTGATCCGCAACAACGAAACCCTGGATGTGGATCTTCTGGTGCTGGCCACCGGCATGATCTCCACCGTGGACACCCTGGATCCCAACTCCCCGTCGCCGGTGGGCACGGGTCGGGAGGAACTGCCCGGCTCGATCCTCAATCTCCAGTATCGTCAAGGTCCGAGTCTGCCCCGTCTGGGGGCCAGCGGCTTTCCGGATTCCCATTTCATCTGCTTCCCCTACGAAACCCGGCGTACCGGAATCTATGTGGCCGGTCCGGCGCGGCGTCCCATGGGCATCGCCGCCACCATGACCGACGCTTCGGGCGCGGCGTTGAAGGCCATCCAGGCCGTGGAAGCGGTCGCCCACGGGGTGGCGGTTCATCCCCGTTCCGGCGATCTCTCCTATCCGTCCTATCGCGCGGAAGGGTGTACCCAGTGCAAACGGTGCACGGAAGAGTGTCCTTTCGGCGCCATCAACGAGGACGACAAGGGCAATCCCCTCTTCAACCCGGCCCGGTGCCGGCGTTGCAGCACCTGCATGGGGGCCTGCCCGCAGAAGATCATCTCCTTTGCCAACTACTCGGTGGACATGATCAGCGCCATGATCAAGGAGATCGAAATCCCCGAGGAGGACGAGGAGAAGCCGCGCATTCTGATTTTCGCCTGCACCAACGACGCGGTTCCCGCCCTGGACATGATGGGTCGTCTGCGCTCTCCCATCAGCCCCTACATCCGCATCATTCCGTTGCGCTGCATGGGATCGCTGAGCCTGGTGTGGATCGCGGACGCCATGTCCAAGGGATTCGACGGAGTGATGCTCATGGGCTGCCGTCACGGGGATGATTACCAGTGCCACAATGTCCGCGGCTCGGCCCTGGCCGAAATCCGTTTGAGCAAGGTCTCCGAAACCCTCTCCCGCCTGAAGCTGGAATCCAATCGGGTGAAGATGGTCGAGGTGAACATCATGGACGCCGAAACCCTGCCCGGGGTGATCAGCGCTTTCGTTGATCAGATCAGCAACCTGAATCCCAACCCCTACAAGGGTTTCTGACCAGAGGGGAGAGACGATAAACATGGCATACGACCTGACTTTCGCCAAGGACGTCTACAAGAAGTCCGAAATGGGGCACTGGATCAAAATGTGCATGCAGTGCGGCGTGTGCGCGGGCTCCTGTCCGCTCCGGGCCCACTGGCAGCACTCTCCCAGACAGCTCTTTCAGATGGTGCGCGCCGGCATGCGGGATGAAGTGCTGAAAAGTTCCGACATGTGGATGTGCACCTCGTGCTACAACTGCATTGTGCGCTGCCCGCGCAATCTGCCCATCACCCACATCGTGCATGGTCTGGCCCGCTACGCCGAAACCCATGGCGCGGCGGATCCCATGCAACCCACCCGACGCTTTGCCGTGGATGTGTTCTGGAAGAACATCACGGCCACGGGTCGCGTGGGGGAGGCCATGCTCACCATGCGGCTCTATTTCCAGGATGGCATCGGCGCCGGCATTCAGCGCGGTCTGGAGATGCGCGACTCCGCCCTGGGCATGCTCAAGACCCGCCGTTTGAATCCCATTCCCTTCCGGGGCAAGATCAAGGGGTACGACGGCTTTACCAAAATGCTGGCAAAAGCGGCTGAACTTGAGGAAAAACTGGAGAACGAAGCATGAAGGAGTACACGTTTTTTCCCGGGTGCAGTTCCGAACACAACGCCTCGGCTGCCAACATGGAGAACTCGATTCAGTCCATGTGCCGGATTCTGGGCATCAAGCTGAACGAAATCGACGACTGGAACTGCTGCAGCGCCTCCATCGGCTATGCCGCCGGGGGACAACTGCCCCGCATGGCCATGTCCGCGCGCAACTTCGCCCTGGCCCAGCAGCAAAAGGGCAACACCGATCTGGTCGCCACCTGCGCCGCCTGCTGGCTGGCCATGCGGGAGACCAACGAGCGGATCGAAGAGGACCCACGCATCAAGAAGGACATCAACACCGCTTTGGCGGAGGCCGGTCTCTCCTATGACGGCCACATCAAGACCCGTCACATGGTGGAGGTGCTCATCGAGGATATCGGCTGGGACGCCATGAAAGCCAAAGTGACCAAACCGTTAAGCGGTTTGAAGGTGGCCGGTTACGTGGGGTGTCAGACCAACCGTCCCTTCAGCGTCTGCGGTGACAGTTTCGAGAATCCCAGCTATCTGGACAAGATGATCGAGGTCACCGGCGCCACGGCGGTCCCCTTCCCCATGAAGGTGGCCTGCTGCGGTGGCGCGCTGATGTTCTCGGAGACGGAGAAATCCTGTGTGCTGACCAAACAGATTCTCCAGTCCGCGGTGGACAACGGCGCCGAGGTGATCATCACCCCCTGCCCGGTCTGCCAGTTGAACCTGGAAGTCTATCAGGGGATGATCAACAAAACCCTCAACACCAATTTCAACATTCCGATTCTCTACTACTCCCAGTTGTTCGTCCTCGCCTGGGGGGGCAGTTGGCAGGATGCGGCTCT
>JADGAB010000256.1 GCA_015232245.1 Magnetococcales bacterium
TGGCTGTTTCTCTCCATCGTTCTGGGCGCGATCTTTCTCAGCTGTACCGCCTATGAATACAACCATCTGATCCATCAAAAATTTCTCCCTTCGACCAACGCCTACAGCTCCGCGTTCTACTCCATCACCGGATTTCACGCCTCCCACGTTCTGGTGGGGCTGGGAGCTTTCCTGACCGTCCTGATCGCGGCCCTGGCCGGCAAAACCAACAAGTATCTGACCTTCTGCGTCGGGCTTTACTGGCACTTCGTGGATGTGGTGTGGTTCTTTGTGGTTTCGCAGGTATATTACTGGTAGGAAGAACTCTCAGACAACGTTCCAGAACCCGGGGATGGGCGACAATGGGAACAGGTCGGATCACATGGCTGATGGCCATGGTCATCTGGGGAATGCTCCTCCAGGGCGCCTGGGCCTTTTCCAAGCCCACGGAACACTCGGATATTGACCCGAACCTGTTTCGCATCGACGAGCAGAAATACATGGGGGTCAAGTTCGGCAACGAGGTGATGCTGCTGGACGAAAACGGCAAACCATTCGAATTCGCCAATCTGCCGAATCTGCCGTTTGTGCTTGTACCGGCCTACTACACCTGTGACGGCGCCTGTTTCAACGTGGGCGTGGCCCTGAAAGAGTTGCTCAAGGATGTGAAATCCATGAGCGCCGGCAAGGGATTCAATGTGGTGTTCGTCTCCTTCGACAAGAACGATACCACTGAAAGCTTGAGCAAGTTTGTAAAACAGTTGGACATTCCAGGGGATCCGGTGACGGGATGGCGTTTCACCCGTTACGAGAAACCCGAGGTCATCACCCAGGAGATGGGCAAGATTGGGTACAAGTTTTTCTGGTCCCCCAGAGACCGGACCTTTTTCCATCCCACGCTGGTGATGATCCTGACTCCGGAAGGTCGGGTGGCGCGGTATCTCAATGTATTGAACGTCACCCCAAAGGATATCGAACTGGCCCTGCTGGAGGCCAAATCCAATCAGTTCAAACCTTCCGAGACGCTGGATTATCTGGTAAGCCTCTGTTACAGTTATAATTTTAAAGAGGGGCGCTACACCTTGAGCATCCCGGTCTTCGTGGGTCTGGGATCGTTTCTACTGGGAATCGGTTTGCTGGTGGGATCACTGGGGATTTATCGTTTGATTTATCATCGCAAGAACATTGGAAAATGAGGAGAACATTCATGAAACGGGCAGTTTCCGCATTGGTCCTGACGGGCCTCGGACTACCAGCCGCGCTTGCTGACGCGGCGGGAGCGAAGGTGGCAGTGCCGGATCCGGCGGCCAGTTGGAATCACCTCTGGCACGATGTACTGCTGGATCTGTTCATCATCGGCATCATCTTTCTGGCAGCCGGTCTGTATTGGGTCTGGAAATACCGGGCCACCCGTCCCGGTCAGATCGGAACGGCGCCCAAGCTCGACAAGATCAGCGCCATCGGTTTTGCGGTTGTGCCGGCATTCCTCTTCATGGCCGATGACTTTTATCTGGCCGCCAAGGGTTGGACCGTCTGGAACGAGTACCGGGATGTACCCCGCAACGCCATGGAGGTCAAAGTCACCGGCAGCATGTGGAGCTGGAACTTCGAATACGACAATGGGGTATCCACCACCTTCATGGTGGACACCAAGGAAGGGGACGGACTGGTTGTGCCGGTCGGCAAGCCGGTGGTGCTGCGCATGACCTCCACGGATGTGGTTCACTCCTTTTTCCTGCCGGACTACCGGGTCAAGGAGGACATGATGCCTGGGCGGGTGACCTATCTGTGGTTCAACCCGGTGAAGGTGGGTGAAACCCTCGCCACCTGCGCCGAATTCTGCGGCAATCGCCACTCGTTCATGTGGACCAAGGTCAAGGTGGTATCCCAGGCCGACTTCGACACCTGGATTGCGAAAAAGAAACAAGGCGCCTGAAAT
The DNA here is from genome assembly GCA_015232245.1 of Magnetococcales bacterium. Classification (GTDB taxonomy): domain Bacteria; phylum Pseudomonadota; class Magnetococcia; order Magnetococcales; family Magnetaquicoccaceae; genus Magnetaquiglobus. The sequence goes on from JADGAB010000256.1 coordinate 1,919, forward strand.
GACGGTTGACCTTACTCAAAATCTTCCGCAGGAGAACAAAGGGGATTGGATCGCATGAGCACTGCATCGTCTGGTTTCAAACTGAGTGAGTGGATATTCACCACAGATCACAAACGCATCGGCATTCTCTATCTCATCGGCTCGATTGCCGCCTTTTCTTTGGCCGGCATCATGGCCCTGCTGATCCGCATCGAACAGGCGGCTCCCGGACCGACCATTGTCTCGGACGCCTACACCGGCGGTGATCAATACAATGTCTGGCTGTATTTCCATGGCGCCGCCATGATTCTTGGTTTTCTCATTCCTGGTCTCACGGGTTTTGCGGCCAACTATCTGCTGCCCCTGATGATCGGCGCCAAGGATGTGGCCTTTCCACGCATCAACGCCCTGTCGGTGTGGTTGTTCTGGGCCGGCATCGTGGTGGCGCTGTTGACCTTCGTGGTGCCGGACAAGCCGGACATCATGTGGACCGGCTATCCCCCCTACTCCATCACCACGGCGGGGAATACCGCTCTGTATGTCTTCACCGTGCACCTGATCGGCTTCTCGTCGATTCTGGCCTCGGTGAACTTCCTGGTGACCATCATCTACATGCGCGCTCCGGGCATGGGCTGGAACCAGTTGAACATGTTCGTCTGGTCCTGCTTCACCGCCCTGATCATCCAGCTGGTCTTCGTGCCGGTGCTGGCCGCTGCCGTGACCCTGCTTCTGTTCGACCGCTATCTGGGCACCCACTTCTTCGATCCGGCCAACGGCGGCGATGTGCTTTTGTATCAGAACCTCTTCTGGTTCTACTCCCATCCGGCGGTGTATGTCATCTTTCTGCCGGCCATGGGCATCTTCTATGAAATCTTCGCCACCATGGCCAAGAACCCCATCTTCAACTACAAGGCGGCGGTTTACGGCGGCATGTGTTTCATCGTGCTGATCTCCGGTGAAGTGTGGGTGCATCACCTCTACTACTCCGGCATGCCCGACTGGCTGCGCATCGGCCAGATGGTCACCACCCTGCTGATTTCCATCCCGGTGGGATTGATGACCATCTCCCTGTTCGGCACCCTCTACAAAGGATCCATCACCTTCAACATCCCCATGTATTACGGGACAGCCGCACTGTATCTGCTGCTCATCGGCGGTCTGACCGGCATTCCTCTGGCCATGACCGTGATGTCGGTGCATCTGGGCGAAACATCCTTCACCCATGCCCATTTCCACTTCATCATGGGCATTTTCGCCACCTTCTCCGTCTTTGCCGCCGTGGACTTCTGGTTTCCGAAGATCTCCGGTCGCATGCTCAACCCGGCACAGGGCAAACTGGGTTTCTGGCTCAATTTCATCGGCGTCAACATCACCTTCTGGCCCCTGTTCATCATCGGTGTCGAAGGGATGCCCCGGCGCTATTGGGACTACTCCCAGTTTCCCTCCCACTTTGCCCATTACCACAAGGTGGCCACCCTGGGCGCCTTCATCGTGGCCATCGGCATGGTTTTGACCATCAGCAACTGGATCATCAGCGCCATCAAGGGTGAAAAGGCGCCGGACAATCCCTGGGGATCCAACTCCCTGGAGTGGACCCATACCGCCACCCCTCCCGGCCCGGGCAACTTCCCCAAGGAAGTGACCGTGGATGCCGACTGGACGCCATACAACTACAAATGATCACCGTGCAGCCGGGAAGGATCGCCTTCCCGGCTGCATCTTTCTTGTAAAGCAACCTATTCACTTCAAGCGGGGTCTGTTACCATGGACCAGCAAGCCATCACCCCGGAACTGCGCAAGCGGATGAACCGGGCCGGGATCATTTTTTTTGTGATTGCAAGCATTCTCGTTGGTTTTCTGATTCACAACTTCACCAAACAGTATGATCCGGCCTACCGGGAGATGAAAAACAAGGAGGCCGCCGCCATCAAGGAGGCCGCCTCCGCCGCCAAGGCCGGCAAGAGCGCGCCAGCGCCGTCTCCCTGACGAGGCTTGACGCATCCAGACTTTTTCAACCCGATCAAACGACCGACCCTGGAGCGCATTAGGCCATGTCACTGACCTGGAATCAATACATCGAACTGTGCAAGCCCAAGATCGGCATCATGATCGCCCTGACCGCCGTGGTCTCCCACATGGCTGTGGCGGACAAATACCATGCTCCGGCCATCATGGCTCTGGCCCTTGCCATGATGTGCGGGTCCGCCGGATCGGCGGTGGTGAATCATTTCTGGGATCGGGACATCGACCGGCGCATGCAGCGCACCTCCCGTCGGCCACTGGCCGCATCTGTCGATCAAAATCCTGCCCGCATTCTCTGGCTGGCGCTGCTTTTGACATTGATCGGCGTCAGTCTGCTGGTCTGGTTTTTCAATCCGGTGGCCGCGCTCCATCTGGCGTTGGGGACGTTTCTTTACGGGGTGGTGTACACCATCTGGCTGAAGCGCCGCACCTGGTTGAACATCGTCATCGGCGGATCCGCAGGGAGTTTCGCGGTTCTGGCGGGGGCCACATCGGTCAATCCGGAGTTATGCACCCTGCCCATGCTGATGGCCCTGGTGCTGTTCCTGTGGACCCCCTCCCACTTCTGGAGCCTGGCCATCTATCTGAAAGAGGAGTACAAACTGGTCGGAGTCCCCATGCTGCCGGTGGTGGTCGGCGAGGCCAGAACCGCCCAGGTGATTCTCGGCAACTCCCTGTTGATGGTGGGCATCTCGCTTCTGCCATGGTTCATGCATGAACTTGGAGCCATCTACGCGGTGGGGGCTTTGCTGTTTGGTCTGGATTTTCTGCGACTCAATCTGGCCCTGCTCCGGGAGCCGGACAATCGCCCTCTGGCATGGAAGAATTTCATGGCCTCCATGCGGTATCTGGGGGGGTTGTTCGTCGCCATTCTCGCGGACAAAAACTGGCCGGCGGGTGAATGGTTCTGACCGTTTCCATTTCGGAATGCGTTGTTTTACTTGCCGGGGTCCAGGGGGATTATCGGTCCAGGAGTGAGGCCCTTGGA
>JADGAB010000257.1 GCA_015232245.1 Magnetococcales bacterium
TTTTTAATTTTTTTCCAAAAACAAAAGCAAAGTCCCAAGGGCTTTGCCCTTGGATCCCACCAGGGGGATAATCCCCCTGGACCCCTATAAATGAATATCCCCGTGCCCCGTTTGACCGTAACAATTGCAAGCAACACCAACATGGACGATACCCGAACCGTGAACACCGCGCCCCTTCACCTGCAGACCCACAATTTTTTACAGCACGCCATCCCCTGCCCGACCCATCTTCTGGAATCCCTGGCCCTCTGGCAAAGGAGTCCCTCGGACCGCCCCGCCTTTCTGCAACTGATTCCGGGCGACCAGGAGATCAACCAATCCCTCCACTGGGCGGAACGGTTCCGACAAAGGGCGGACCATCTTGTGGTTCTGGGGATCGGCGGCAGTTCTCTGGGGGGCAACATGCTGGTGCGCACCCTGACCCGGAACGCATCCAAAGTCAGTTTTTTCGAAAACATCTGCCCGGAACAGTTGACCTCCCTCTACGAAATGGAGTGGCGACATACGCAAATCCTGGCCATCAGCAAATCCGGCGAGACCCCGGAAACCCTGGCCCAACTGCTCACCCTGCTGCCCGTGGTGCAGGAACGCCCCGGTCCCGGTTTGCCGGAACAGATCGCCATTGTCACGGAAAATCCCCACAGCGCCCTGGGCAGGATCGCCACCAGTCTGCATCTGCCCATCATTCCCCACGCCCCGGTGGGAGGACGCTTCTCCGTGCTCTCTGTGACCGGCCTTTTGCCGGCGGCCTTTGCCGGGGTGGAGATCCCCGCCCTGCTGGCCGGGGCCACCCGCATGGCGCAGCGCTGTCTGCAACCCGATCCCGACGCCAATCCCGCCCTGCGGTGCGCTCTGGCCCAGACGGGCCTGGCGGCCCAAGGTCGCAACATGAGCGTCATGCTCAGCTACGGATCCCGTCTGGAGACCATCGCCACCTGGTTTCGCCAGCTTTGGGCCGAAAGCCTGGGCAAGATCGATCCGCGAGGACAAAAACAGGGACTCACCCCGGTGGAGGCCCGGGGAGTGGTGGATCAACACTCCCAACTGCAACTCTATCTGGACGGCCCCGAAGACAAGCAGTTCACCCTGCTGTTCGATCCCACCCTGACCGGTCTGGGCCGGACCATCCCCGCCGGTTCCTTTGCCGCGCTGCCCGCGGTGGCTCCCCTGGCGGGCCGGAGCGTGGGAGAGCTGTTCACCGCCGAATACCTGGGCACCCGGGACGCGCTCCTCAACCGCAACGCCCCCTTGCGGGAGTTTCGCCTGTCGGCCAACAACCCGGGCGCGCTGGGAGAGCTGATCCTGCAACTGGAGATGGAAACCACCCTGGTGGCCGGCTGTCTCGGGGTCACCCCCTTTGATCAACCCGCCGTGGAAGACGGCAAAAAACGGGCCCGGGCCCGTCTGGAATCCTCTGCCCCCGGCACCCTGTCATAAACTTCACGGAAGGAGTTACCCTTTTGACCAGCCCCCTCACCCCGCAGGAGCGTTCCCAGGCGGTGCGCGCCCAGTTGACCCAAAACGGCATCCATCACACCGGCATCATTCACGTGGATCTCTCCGCCCCGGAACTCTACGAAATCGCCATTCGTCGTCAGGAGGGCCGCATCGCCCACGGCGGCTCCCTGGTGGTGGAGACCGGTCAGTATACCGGTCGTTCCGCCAACGACAAATTCATCATCGATGAACACTCCAGCCGGGACCGGGTGGCCTGGGGAGAGATCAACCGCCCCTTTTCCGAGGAACTCTACGACAAGCTTCGCACCCGGGTTTCCGCCTTTCTCCAGGACCGGGAGATCTTCGTGCAGGATTGCCGGATCGGCGCCGACCCCCGCTATCAGCGCCGGGTGCGCATGATCTCCACCCACGCCTGGCAATCCCTGTTTGCCCGCAATCTGTTCATCGACTCCCGCAACCCGACGGAAACGGTGTTGGAACCGGATTTCACCCTGATCAACGCCGGCGGCTTCCAGGCCGTGCCCGCGGTGGACGGCACCCGCTCCGAGGCCTTCATTCTGTTGCATCTGGGACGCCGCGAGGCCCTCATCGGCGGCACATCCTACGCGGGCGAAAACAAGAAGGTCATCTTCACCCTGATGAACTATCTGCTCCCCCTGCAGGGGGTGCTGCCCATGCACTGCAGCGCCAACATCGGCGAACAGGACGATGTGGCCATCTTTTTCGGCCTCTCCGGCACGGGCAAGACCACCCTTTCCACGGATCCCCGCCGCCGCATGATCGGCGACGACGAACACGGCTGGTCCGACTCCGGGGTGTTCAATCTGGAAGGGGGGTGTTACGCCAAGGTGATCCGCCTGCATCCCCAGGCCGAACCGGACATCTGGAACTGTACCCGCAAATTCGGCACCGTGCTGGAAAATGTCATCCTGGATCCGGTCACCCGGCAGGTGAATCTGGATGACCAGACCCTGACGGAAAACACCCGGGCCGCCTATCCCCTCACCTCCCTGCCCAAGATCCAGTTCAGCGGTCACGCGGGTCATCCGGCCCATGTGATTCTGCTCACCGCCGACGCCTTCGGCATCATGCCCCCGGTGGCCCGGTTGACCACCGAACAGACCATGTATCACTTTTTGACCGGCTACACCGCCAAGCTCGCGGGCACGGAACGGGGGGTCACGGAACCAAGAACCACCTTCTCGGCCTGCTTCGGCGAGCCGTTCATGGCGCTGGATCCGGTGGTGTACGCCAATCTACTGGGGAAAAAACTGGAAGAGACCCGAGCCAAATGCTGGCTGCTCAACACCGGCTGGACCGGCGGTCCCTATGGGGAAGGATTCCGCATGCCGATCCAGGAGACCCGGGCCATCATTGATCGCATTCTCGACAACGATCTGGAAGGGGTGGTCACCCGGACCGATCCGGTATTCGGCTTCGAAGTGCCCACCCGGATCCCCAACGTGGATCCCATGCACCTCGATCCCCGCAGCACCTGGAAGGATCCGGGCCGCTACGACCTGCAGGCCCGGGAACTGGCGGAACGGTTCCGGGCCAACTTCGCCGCAAAGTTCGCCGACCGGGTATCGGCCCGGATTCTCTCCGGCGGTCCCCCGGCCCGTTGAGAGCGCCTCAAACAATGACGGGTCCAGGCGCTTTGCACCTGGACCCGTGTCAAGTAAAACAACGCATATGAAACAACCTCAGGATGGGCGAATGAATTTCTTGATGGCTGATCGGAGATCGCTCGCCTTGGCTTTTTGCAAGACGCGCAGCAAGGCATGGGACAGATGCTGGACCTGAAACTGTTGCACCAGCGTCTCTTCCATGTGACACAACAGATGAGCCGTCATTTCCGCATCTGCCAGGGCACGATGGGCCTTGCCCGTATCGGGCAGATGGGCAAATGAGGCCAATGTTCCCAGTTTGTGATTGGGTGCGGTTGGATAAAGCCTTCTGGCCACCAGCATGCTGCAGGCGAATTCCTGGGGGCGGCTGCGCTGAATCAGGGACAATTCCGCATCCCAGAATTTGCGGTCAAAGGAGGCATTGTGGGCAACCAGAGGAAGATCGCCCACAAAATCGGCCACCTCCGCCATGACCCGGGCTGCGGGCGGTGCGCGCCGCACCATGTCGTTGCTGATGCCTGTCAATTGAGTAATGAAATAAGGGATTCTTGCGCCTGCATTCATGAGGCTTTGATATTGGCGGACAATCCGGCCATTTTCCAGGACAACCGCCGCGATCTCCGTGGCGCGCGCCCCTTCTCCCGGGGAGAGGCCGGTGGTTTCAAAATCGATGATGTCCAGGGTATCCACGGGGCGTTCGCTCCAGGATGGAGGCAGGGCGGTCTTGACCGCCACAAACGAAAAATGCCGTCACCTGAAATCCAGATGACGGCATCCGTCCCACACGATCTACAGGGCTGTCACGTTCGCAGCCTGATCGCCTTTTTGACCTTTGGTGATGTCAAACTCCACCCGTTGCCCTTCGGCGAGGGTCTTGAAGCCACTCATGGAAATGGCGCTGTGATGAACGAATGCATCACCTTTGCCATTATCCCGCTCAATGAAGCCAAAGCCTTTGCTGTCATTGAACCATTTCACTTTACCTGTTTCACGGCTTGCCATGTTTTACTGCTCCTGAATTGGTTGTGTTGTGTGTTGATAGGTTTACGGATACAATCATGCAACTGTAAAAGACTTCGTCACTCGGAAATAAATTACTGGCGCAAGATTTCAATGAAACAAATTTATCAATTCACTCTTTATTATCAATTTCCGCAACGGATGACAAGACCAAAGACCGAGGAAATTTCAGAAATCCAAAGCAAATCATCTGTCCGGAAAGCTGGCTTCATTGCCTGTCGGTAACGGAATTTCAGCACCAATCATCCACTTGTATATGTATAATCGCACATTGTGTCCATCAACGTCGCAGGAAATGGCGACTTTGATTGACAAATAAACCTTCAATCATTGGGTGGTGTAGTGAGTGATAGGCTGTCGAACGGATTCTCTGGTTGATGTTGCGGCACTGCATGGAGAAAGGTTCCTGGACGTCTTGATAGCCAACTCTTCACAGTATACGATAAACCAAATTGATCTGCAAAGGCTTTTTTATGGTGCTTCCGGATTTCTTCCCCACCCCTCCCGAAACCCACGGACTCGCTTGAAATTTTTGCATGAATGACGCCGGCTGAAACAAAAAACGGCCACCGTGATGGTGGTGGACGCACTCTTTGATTCTGGTAGGCGACATGCCGAAACGAAAGGGCGCCACCCCATTCAACCGTGGGACAGGAAAGCGCCTGCAACCCGCACGAAACCCTTTTCGACGCCTCTCAAACACTCTTAAACCGCAACCATTTCGGGATGTTGAATTTCAGACCCGGCGGCAATGCGGGACGCACGGATGAAAAGGCGCCGCT
>JADGAB010000258.1 GCA_015232245.1 Magnetococcales bacterium
AGGCAAAAATCGGCCTGTTTGGTCCATGACGCGCTCTTTTGGCTAAAATCCGCCCAAAAAGAGTCGCCGGACGGTCAACAGGCTTGAGACGCGCGCGAGGTTCTTTCGGAGGACTCTTGATTGGTGCTTGACCATGTAACCGTCTGAATTTGATTGCTTCCAGCAGTCACACTTAATGGTGAAGCTGTGACATTAGTTACAGTTGGGGCAGTAGAAGCAGAAACAGTTGAACTGCATACAAAGAAAAACATAATAAAAAACAAAGAAAGCATTCTATGGTTTAACATGTTTTGAGTTCCCAGACTGATCAACTGTTAACTCGCGGCCTGATCGGGATTTGTATGTCAGACGGAAAAGACAGGAATATCAACGCAATCCTGCACCCGCACCGCACGCCCACCCCGCACGGAGACCCGGTCTCCCATGTTGCTGTTCCCATCCAGCGCCGATTCGACCACCCCATGTTTCGTGGCCACCCGCGCCATGCCATTCGCCATCGAAATCACCCGTCCAGCCATCGCTGCCCGCCCAACCAGCATCTCCCTTAACTCAAACAGAGGGCTGGACACGAAGAATCTCCAACGAAGTGATCAACTTGGCCCACTGAGCCGCATGGCTCACCGAGGTGATCTTGCCGCGCCAGGATTGGCCAATGAGCGCATCATGTACTTCCACCAACTGCCCCGGCATGAAGCCTGGACGATACAGGCATGTCATTGACACTTCCTGGAGCGCCTCGCCCGCATCAATTTCTGCCCGGCCACGGGACCGCTTGGCCTCATCAGTCGTCAGAAGCGGATCAGAGATGTCCGTGCCCCGGAACGCACCATCGCCCCGTTGGCAGAATAGTGCTCCTGTTCCAGGAGCATCGCCATTGGTTCCATCAAAATGCACCTGCACCGGATATTCGCTTAACCCGGCCACGGTCGATGGCGAGGACAGGCCCCAGGAACGCGCCATGGACCGATACGTCACCCTGGCGATGGCCACACCTGCGTTCGGGACAGAAACCGTGCGATTGTCCGACTCCAGGGTGAAATCGCCCAGGTCGTTGCCGAGCCAGATCACCGAGTCGATGGCCGTAGCAGGTTTGTCCAATGTGGCAGTCGCCACCCTGTTGAACACCAGATCCTGCGTCACGGTGATCACCTGCCATCCACCCGGCAAGATCACCCCGGCGGAAACAAGCGGGTCTTCCAAGGCAATATCATCACCGGCATGCACCAGCAGGTGGGCCGTGTCGCCAGCAAAAAAGCTGGTGCGCCCGTGGTTCATCCCGTCGGGCCGCGAGTCCGCCTCAACCGACAGAAACCCGGCTCCAGATGGCAGATAGCCCCGCACCAACACTTTGTTGACCATGGTGCGCAGGATATGCGATTCCCTGCACGACAGGTTGTCCGCCTCATCGGTCAGGACGTGATCCACACTGGCCGTAGCCCAGGTAGGCACCGCCACCGGAAAGCGATGCCGGACTCGGAGCGTCCCATCCGGCAATGACTCCACCAAGCCACCGGCGGCTGCGGCAATGGTGCGGACGACATCCAACGGCGCTGCCTCATGAAACGCCAACCGCCCACCCGGTATGATCCAGTTTACCAACTCCCACTGGATCGCCTCGCAGATAACCTCTTCGGCTGCGTCTTTGGCCCAAACTGGCGAGTCCCATACCTTGTCCAGCGGTGCCGCCCTTGGTAATGTGAACCGCACCGTTGGGCTGATCACCGACACCGTTAATCGGGGCATACCAACGCCATCGCGCTCCAAGGTTTTATTTTCCACAATGAGTTTATACGTTTCGCCGCCCAGTTCAAGCTCAATCGGATCATTGATGCGGATTTTTTGGAATGAAGCTGGATTGGTCACCTCCAAAGTGCCGCTCCAGGCAAAATCCTGCTCGGCCTGGGAGAGCGTTGCCGAGATGACAGAGCCGATCATATCACTTCTCCACGGTGAAAAACCCGAACGGCGGTGCCGGAAAGGCGGATGACCTGATCATCGGCCAAATTCCAAATCTGCCGACACGCGCTGGCCACCGGATCCCGTTCGAGCAGATGGTATTTTGCCGAACATTGCGCAGCCACAGTTACGGTGGAGGTCCATAGCTGCTCCTGGCGGCTTGCCACCTTGGCCATGAGGGTCCATTCTGATTCCAACCGGGCAACGACGCTGCACAAAATCGGCTGAACCAGCAAGGCTGCAACCGGGCCGTCTTGACAGGGCTGATCCAGATTTCTTCTGGCAAACAGCGTCCCGTATGGCGAGATCAGCAGCGCAGCTTTGACCTGCGCGGGTCCATACGGGCATTCAAGACGTGACGCCACCCGCGCGCCACCCGCTTGCCCACCCGTTGGCGCACCACCCACAGGGCCGGAGGCGATGAGCATGGATCAGGCCGTCAAACGAACGGAGAGGTTCTTGCCGGGCGTGGTTGCTCCAATCTGGATGATGTCCAGCGCGAACCACTCTTCGGCATTCATGGCCAGGGTGATGGCAATCGACGGCATGCGGAACGCCCCGTCGGCAATGAAGCCGTTCAACGCGAAGACGCCATTCTTTTTGATGACGAATTGAATGTCGCTGCCTGTCCCAGCCGTTCCAACCCAGGCGTCCATGGTGGCAAAACGGATGGATTGTTGGGCGTACCAGCGGGCATTGCCGGGCATGACGGCCAGTGTCCCGGTGGTCGTGACGATCAGTCCCCGGTTGGCAAAACGCTCGATGGCGGCGGCTGCGACGATGCAAAACACCTTGACCGAGCCTGCGGGCCAATTCACGATAGCTCCACCGTTGGAGGAGGAGAGCACGGACTCCCTGGAGAGCGTGTTGTCGGCGGCATTGAATATGCCTTCTCCAACCTCCCATTGGGTGCTGGATTCGGCGCAGTATTGAAGCCGGGCGCCATCGGCGAAGGTTGCGGCAAATCTTTGAAACCCGATTGCCGCCCCGGTGAGGGTATAGACGCCGGTGCCAACGACGGTGGCGTTTTCCTTGACCCGATCCGCAAAGGTGAGCATCTTCATTCGCTCCAGAACTGGGTGATAGTCTCTCCTTGCGGAGCGGTGCTGGTCTGCTGACCGACGATGATGCCGGAAGATGCAACCGATCTGAGGCCCGTTTCAACCGTTCCGGCAGACACGCCGACTCCGGCGTGCTGATTGGAGCCAAGGGCCATGACGGTTTGGACAACGGCCATACCCTGGCGTTGATCGATGCCGACAAAGAGGGTCATGGCGGGCGTTCCGGTGGCCATCCTGCTCCGGATCGTGGTGAACCCCCCGAACCGGATGGGAGGCACGAGGACGATGGAGCCGGTACTCATACTTTCCTCACGGCAAACATTTTCGAGGCGTTGTTGGCCTGGATGGTGATATAGTCCACGCCGCCTTTTTTGATGATGTCGAGATTGGCGGCCACCCCTGCCGGGATCGCCCAGATATCGCATGCCGCCGACATCTCCCCATACGGCCCCGGCATGTTGGTGGTGCTGATCCAGGTAATCGAAAACATGGGAATTTGCGAGCCGCCCAGTTCATCGGGAATTTTCTGATCCACCGTGGCCAGAGCGGTGAACATGGCGCTGACCGATCCCATGGGTCCGGCCTGCCCGGTGAATGAGGCGTTGGTGCCGGTGAGGGTGGTCTGGGAGCGGGTCATCATCCGGGGCGACCATGCGCCAAGGCCGGTTGACGCCAGATCACCGAACGAGCAGAAATAATAGGGTGGCCATCCGGCGGTGACCGTATCCCAGGCCCCTGCGCGGGTTCGCTCGAAGCACCCGGACGGCCCAGCGTTGGTGCTGCTGCCCCACAAGCCGGAATAGAGGCTTGCCAGCAGCATGAACCGGGCGGTGGCGAAGAGGTAGATGGTGCCTGTCACCGTGGTCGAGACTCGCTGTTGGTAGCCGACAACATCCGAGTTGAAGGCCAGATTGGTGCCGACGTGGGTGGTGGCGTTCCAGGTTTCGTAGACCTTGGTGATGACGTACCCTGCGGTATTGGTGTCGAGCACCACATATTTAAAAGTAGTGGCATCATCAGCCAAGGGAGCCTTCAAGCACTTGGCATTTGTCCCAGCAGCGGCGTCATGCAGCGTCCACCCTGCTGCCGTGATGGACTCGATGGTGGTAAAGGGTTTGTTGCAACTGGCGGAAAGGTTGTTGATGTTGGTCTCGCCGGTCAGAATGGCCACCAGATCGGCCAGGATATTGGCTGCAGTCGCCCCGGCCACATAGGTGTATTTGGCGTTCATTTTGGTTATCCTTTTCGGAGTGCGAAAACTTTGGAAGATGTGGATGCCTGGAGTGTGATGAAGTCGTGTCCATCCTGCTGCAAGATCTCCAGATTGCCCGCCACCCCTTGCGGCAGTGCCCAGAGGTCGCAGAGCGAAGAGATTTCGCCATAGGGCTCAGGCATCGTGGCGTAGTTCAAAAAGGTGATCGGGAAGAAGGGTGTGACGTACCCGCCAGACTCATCCGGCACCCGTTGGTCGATACCGTTCAGTTGGGCAAACATTTTGAAGACGGACAACTGAGAATTGGAGCCATCCGAGCCGAACGGTCCGGTGAAGCCGTACAATGGCGCGGACGACCCGGAGAGCGTGGCCCGAACCCGGTCCATGTAGCGGGGAGCATAAGCGGCAAGCCCGTTGCTGGTGGCAGCCAAATCGCCCAGGTTGCAAAAGAGAAACGGCGGCCACCCTGCGGCGACCGTGTCCCAGGCGCATTGCCGAGTCCGCTCGAAACAGCCGGATGGCCCGGCATTCGTGGGACTTCCCCATTGACCATTGGCCATCCCGGCCAGCAGCAGAAACCGGGCGCTGGAGAAAATGTGGATCGTCCCGGCGGTATTGGTCGACACGCGCTGAT
>JADGAB010000259.1 GCA_015232245.1 Magnetococcales bacterium
TGAAGACCGCAAGTCGATCCTGTTTGCGATGGGCGCCATTGACATCAATGCCCGTTACCTCAACATCGACGGCCTGGTGCAAAGCGGTGTCGATAACATTGAATTGAACATTTCCAAGGATTTCGCCCCCACCGGGACGGTCAACTTTACGGACGACGCGGGGGACATCCGTCCTGGCATCTCCTTTGGTGCAGATGGCCTCATCACGGTGGATGGTGCTTTCGACGCCAAAAACAAGGTGATTGTGCTCGACCCGATCAAGCCGACTGGCGGCAGCATCAACCTGACCGGCACCATCGTCAGCACGGGCAATGGGGCGTTGCGGGTGGCCAGCGGCTATGCGTCGGTCCATATCCACAATGAAAGCGCTTTTGAACTGGCGGTCGATACCATTGATGTGTCGGAAAATCGTACTGGCACCATCACCATTACCGACAGCCAGACCATGTTGCGCGAGGTGTTTACGGTCCAGAACGGCAAGTTTGATCGGGTGATGAAACAGGGCACGCTGGTTGCCAAGACGGAAGGCGGTACCGCCGTCAGCAGCATCAATTATGTGGAGGTGCCTGGATCACGCCAGACGGGAATCAATGCCGTCATGAATTCAGCGGGCTATACCCCCATTTTCTACCAGCCTGCTCCGGGTCGTTATTATACCTGGATCGAGGGGCAGGCATTGACCCAGACGGAAGTTTTCACCTACGAGCAGAAAAGCTTCAACCTGCTTGGCTTCGATTGGGACGGCCTGGTGCCGGACGAAGCGGCCAAGGATGTCGACAAAAAATTTGCCGATGGCACACCCTTGCTGGAATCCGAAGAGGTCACGCTTGAGAACACCAACGCCATGCTCCAGGTGGTCTACCTGCGCAAGGGCAATCCCGCAGTGGATATGGTCGCAAACAAGTCACTGGTGCGGGATGTCAAGACCAACAAACTGTATGAATATGTCGGCACGGAGAGCACCGTCTCCTTCCCGGTCACGGATTTCACCAGCACCGACAAGTGGAAATTCCTGGAGAATCTGAGCGGTGGTCGTTTGGCGGATGGGGTGTGGGAGAACACGGAGAGCAACCCGGTTTTGCGCGCTGATGGCAGCACGTGGGTAGCCAAAAAGGCGGATTACCGTCTGGACAGCAGTTTTGCCAACCAGGAGATCACGATCAAAGGACCGACCACCACCGGCGGTGGCTGGTTGCGGGAAAAAGTGGTCACCACCATCAAGACGGCGGTCACAGGTCTGAAGGATTTTTACGGTTACAGCCTCAAGGCGGACAGGCCGGTCAACATTTCGTCGGCGACCGGATCGGACAAGCCGGTAATTGACATCCAAACGACTGGCACCCTGCGCCTGCGCAGCAGCATTTCCCTGGGTGACAGTCCAATCGATGAAGAGGCGGAGGATTTTCATCCCATCGCCTTGTCGGCCAATGCCCTGGAGGTCTCCGGCACAGCTCTGTTTTCTGGCGCGTTGCCGGAAATCAAGGCCAACAGCGATGTGATCATCAAGGTCAAAGATCCACGGGGCAAGCTCAACATCCAGGCCACCGGTCAAATCCGGGTGGAGCAGTTGGCAGGCAAAACCAACAACCCGATCAAGATCGGCCAGGTGGTGGCGGCTGAGTATACGCGGGATGGTGTGCTCCTCGGCGCAGGGGCGGATACCACGGGTGCCGAACTCTCTGCGGCTTACGATGTGCAAATTGTTGCGCTGAACGGCATTCTGGGCACCAACGCTCTTTCTCGCATTGTCGGCTCGACGGTTCAGCTGGACGGCGGCGCAGGTTTGGTCATGGCACGGGTTGATAGCGCCCCTCTGGGTACCGGAGGAGTGGCGGTCCGCGCCGATGGCAGCATCAATATCGAAGAGACGGCTGGTGACTTGCGTCTGATCACGCCGACGGCCTGGCAGAATGATGTGTCGGTGATAACCACCGGTGATGTCACGCTGCAGGCGCGGGCCGGGTCGATCATGGATGCCTCGTTGGAGCGTTACATGCCCGATGGCAATGTCGCTGCGGCCAACATGGCCAAAGGGGGCTTTGAAAACGCCGGATCGGGTCATTATGCATTGGCTCCCGATCTGATCGCGTTCTTGTTGCCCCATCTGGAAACCAATGGTCAGGGAACGATACCCGCAGCAGAAAAGCTCAACATCCAGGGGGCCAATATCGAGTTGATTTCCCACAGTTCGACGGATCATGCCGCCGGCGTGGGTCGCTCCAGTGATCGGGTCACCATCCTGAATCCGGGAAATTTTGATGCCTTGTCAACGGCGGAAAAGGCACTGCTTTCCCAGGCTTCCGCCAGGGATGTGGTCTCTGCCACCTGGCAGCGGTATCGGTATCTGGGTGATAACGCCACCCTGGATCTGGGCAGTCCCGCCGCCTTTTATGATACGACCCTGTGGGAAGAGGTGAGTCCGTATATCTTCGCCCCCGCGAACCTGCCGGTTCTCTCTTCCATGGATGGTGTGGCGGATGTTCGTCATGGCCAATGGGTCGAGGACAAACACCGCCTGCTGAGTGTCACGATTCAATTGACCGATGACATCAACCTGTCGGCCACCGGCAACTTGATGATTGACAGCCAGGGTGTCGTGGCCGTCCGCGCCGAGAGTGAGATTCTGATCGCCGATGGCAGCGGCAGCGCGCTCAACACCCGTGGCATCCAGGCTGCGGGTAACGTGTGGCTCTCTTCAGCCGGTTCGATTCACACCAGCAGTCAGATCTGGGTCGGCACTGAGCAGAAAAGCTGGACGCCGATCAAAAGCGGTGGCGACATCACCTTGATCACCGATGGGGATGCCGGGGTTGGTTTAGGCCATGGTGGCATTTACACCACGATCGAAACCACCCTGAACAACGGTGAGATCAGTACCGGCATGGATGTCATGCGCATTGATCTGGGTGCCAAAGGGCTGAAATTGCCAGGCAATGATGGCTATATGCCCGGAGTGCTGACCGTGGATGCGTCCGGCAGGATTTTGATCGAGGAAGGGACTGACCTGACGGGACAGACAAGCAACCTGTGGTTGGCCACAGTGCAAACCCGGGGTATCGGGGAAGACGGTGTGGTGGCCTTGTCCACGCGTACCGGCAGCATCTATGCCTCTGAACGGATTGAACACCACGAGAGCGTGAATGTGATGGGTGGAAAAGTCATGCTCACCGCCGGTGACGGTGCCTCTTTGGGTAATTATCGCAACCTTGGAACCGCGGATCACTCCCTGCGGGTGGATGCCGAGACTCTGAGTCTCAAAACCATGACCATGCTGCGTTCGGTCATTGCCATCGAAGATGTCAACGATCTCACCCTGGTCGATGGGGGTGTATCGGTGGTTTCGGGTTCCGATGGTGCCATCATTCAAATTCGCGCCCAGGGTGACCTGATTGTGGGCAGCGATATCCAGGTCAGCAGCGATAAGGCCAGCAGCATTGCACTGCAATCCCGTGACGGCGACCTGTCGATCCTCGAGAACATCCAGTTTGGCCTGGGCGCGCTGGCCTTGCAGGCGGGTGGCAATGTTCTTCAGGGTGCAGGCTCCCTGGTGGTCAATTCCGGGGGCCGGATCACCGTGATCGCCGGGAATGGTTCCCTCCTGCAAGAGGAAGGAGCGCAGATCAAAAGCATTGGCGCCACTCTCACCGTCGATGCCCAGAAAGATGTGGCGGTGGCACTGCTGGATGCCGGGGCCGGTGTGCTTGATGTTTGGGCCCATTCGGGGGATATCCGGCAGTCTGGCACGGACACCAACGCCGACCTGGTGGCAGGCAGACTCAAGCTGCGGGCTGCGGGTTCGATTGGCACCCTCGGTCGCCGGGGTCAGGTATTGGAGGTCGCTGCCAACACCCTCAATGCCAGTGCGGGTGATGATCTCAATCTGCTGGCCGATCATGCCTTGAGCGTCGATGGCCTGACGGTCGGTGTGGCACCGGTCGCTCCGTCCACGGTCAGCACCTCTACAGGATCAGCCGTGTTGCGCACCCGCACTGGCAGTCTGACCCTGCTCGGCGCTGTGTCGGTGCGGGGCAGCGGCAATCTCCTGCTGCAAGCCCAGGGGACCGACAGCAACCTGATCGTGGGTACCGACAGTGTGGGGGTGGCGATTGCAGGCTCTGGCGGTAACATGAGCCTGTTGGCGAGCGACAGCATTCTGCTCAAGGGGACCAGCTCTCTGGTTTCCAATGGTGGCGCCCTGGATCTCCAGGCATTGAATGGCTCACTCGATATGGCTGCGGGCTCCACGGCAAGCAGCAACGGCGGAGCTGTCCGCATGGCCGCTGGCAGCGCTCTCTCTCTGGCTCGCGTCGATGCCAAGAGCGGAGATATCAGCCTGTTGGCCGGTACTGGCCGGATCAGCAATGCCCTGGCCGGCACGACGGTCGTCAACCTGATCGGGCAATCCTTGCGCATGGTCGCAGGGGCCAGTATCGGGGGTGACGGCACAGGTCTTGTTTCGGAAACGAGCAGTCTGCGCACGACGGTTGCGCGGATTTCTGCCCACACCAGTAACGGCAGCATTGGCCTGACCAATACCACCAATCTGGAAATCGGTCCGGTCGCGGATTTTCGCATCGATCGGGTGGTGGAAACCGGATTGGTCGCACCCCTGTGGGACGTCGAGCAAAGCGGTCTGCATGCCGGCGGCACCACGAGCACGATTGTGGTTTCTGCCGCTGGCACGATGACGGTCATCAGTGACCCGGCTCTGGACGACGGTACGCCTGTTTGGGCGGGTTCGGGCACCATTGCACTGACTCAGGCCGGAGGCGCGCCTGTGCTCTTGCCGGAGGTGGTT